>JAKAKE010000127.1 GCA_021824625.1 Bacteroidota bacterium
CATTATTCGACCTGCGGCAATGGCTGCGGCTTCGGGCTGGTAAGGCGATAATCCCGAAGCTATATAATCGGCATTAACGAACTCTTTGCAATTCAAAATATCAGGCAGAATAGTGTTTGAAGCAGTAGTTTTTCCTGCACCGTTACAACCTGAAATAATATATAGCTTTGGCATTGATATTTTTCTAAAAAAAAGACGTTCAGAATTAATTATTTATCCTTAATATTTTAAATTAACATTTTTAAATTAATAATCAAATCAAATCGAATTTAAACTTTATAATTTATTACGCTTAAAAAATTCTAAAATATATTAGATGTACAATTAAACATTTTTGTTAATTTTATGAAGCAAAATGGTACTTTTATGAAAAAAGATTTTTATCAAACATTGAATTGTATGTAATTAACAAAGTGAAAGAAAAAAGAGTTTCTTTTGGTTATTCCCTGGCAGAGCTTGCTGACCTATTAGATTTAAGTGCTGGATTTATCGGCAAGGTAGAAAGCGGCAACTATCCTGCAAAGTATAACATAAATCATATAATTCCCTTTCAAGAAATTTTAATTGCAGTCCCAAAAGATTATTTTCTACAAACATCTATAAAAAAAAATGAATATACGTATAATCAAAAAAGAATTTAAAAGGATTAAATCACTAAGATTTATTAAAAGCAAAAGACATGACAACACAGGTCTGGTCAAAACATTTGAATATTATTTTGGCTTAAAAGAAGATTATACCAAAGACTCATACTTTGAAGGTTATGTAATTAAGAGTCAGATATTTCTATCTTCATCTAAAATTATACTGTTTACTAAAAGCCCGACTCACCCTGAAAGAGCAAATCAATATTTGAGTGAGAAATATGGAGTATTCGATAAAAAATTTAAGAAAATAAAAACTCTATATACATCATTATTTTGTAATGGATTTAACAATTATCTCGACAAATATTCTTTTAAATTGGATATTGATAAAACCCGGAAGAAGTTATATTTTATTGTTAAGAATTTATCTGATAATAAAATTGTAAAGGAGGATATTTACTATACTTATGAAGATATTATCGAGAATAGCAAAAAGTTGGATAAACTATTAGTAGTAACAGCAAAAACAAAAATTAATAGAGGAAACCGGTTTTTCCATTATCAAAGCGGCACTCTCTTTTTTGGTTTTAAACTTAAGAAGTTTCTAAATTTAATTAAAAGTGGAAGAGCCGAATGCAGGATAAGAATTAGTGTCGATAGAAGTGGCCCTAACAAAGGAAAACCCCATGACCATGGCAGCGGCTTTATCATTCATAAAGACTATTTAAAAGATTTATATGAAAATGTATATGAAATAAAATAATTAATTATGGATTCTTTCTAATTTATAATACAATATTCCATCATTCCCTTCTCAATCAATTTCAAAATATAAAAGCCTTTTCTCGTTGGTTTCGACCAAACGCAATGACTGTAATCAAAAATTGTACCTCGTATGTATCCGCCGAGAATCATCTGCCTGACGCATATATTAATTTCCCTGTCACTGTATTTTTTCAGGCTCACTCTTTTCCCTGCGGCATCCATCAGGAGCATTGCAAAAAGTTCATCCGGGGACTTCACATCAGGTTGGATGTCCTCAAAAAAAGGTTTATCAAATTCTATGTGTATTTTATTTAGCATTATCTTATTTTATAAGTCCCTCTCCTTTTGGAGAGGGATTTAGGGTGAGGTTTCAGGAAATATTCCTAACAGCCTTCTTGACTACTCCAATTATCCTGAAATCAATATCCTCCGTGATTTTAAAATCGAGATATTCCTCATTCTCGGATAATAACCAGACAGTGCCGTTCACTCTTTTCAACCTCTTGACAAATAATTCGGAATTAACAGATGCTACGATAATATTTCCGCTTCGGGGTGATGACTTCGTATCAACGACGAGTGTATCCCCATCGAATATTCTTGCATTCTCCATTGACTGTCCGGTTACTTTGCAGATAATAGAGTTCTGGTTTAATCCGAAGCTTTTCATTATGTCAACCTTCTCGATTCCGTTCATATCCATATCCGGATTCATCTTCGCCGCTCCTATCATCTGGCTGACAAAGTCCACCAGTTCCTGCTTTGTCAGGTAATCAATGCGTTTAATATCCACAACTTTTAATTCATTCATGCCTGTCTCCATACTGCTTAGAATATAAGATGCATCAGCCATAGCATCCGAAAAAACCAGGGGATTTCCCGACTGACAAAAATCATAAATAATATCAATCTTCCATTTATTATGCCCAAATCCACTGCCCTCCTGAATATAATATTTCTTTACAAACTCGTACAGTTCCGAATTTGAAAGAAATTCAACCTGCTTAATGAAATCACTTCTTTTCATTTGGCTATATGCGAATCAAACTTTCTTTCTCTTTCTGCTGCCCTTCTTTTGTATGGTTCTCATCAAGTCTCCAGCCGCAGCAGTAAGTATATCAAACTGTTTTACCATTTCATCGAAGCTGAGCCTTTTGGCATCAATGGAATATATTTCTGCAACATTGCCTCGTTCTTCCCTTCCTGCATTGGTTCTTTGTTCCAATAGCTTGCCGGCTTCGTTTGCGGCATATATAGAGCCATCGCCAGTCAAAATATAATTAGGATTTATTCCCTTATTGTACAAAGTAACGAGGAGCCTGTTAGGTGCATTTGCCCTGCCGTTTTCATAGTTTGCAATGTTGTCTTTCGTTTCGTTCACAGCAAGTGCAAACTGCCGTGCCGAGAGTTTTCCTCCTTCGAAGAACATATTTCTGACTTCTTTGAGCCTATTGCCTATTTTTTTTTGTAAATCTTCCATATTATTGAAAATGCTAATTTTACTTGATTATATTGTAAATATTACTTATTTTTGATGTAAATAATACACAATATATTTGCAATATTTACTTCTGCAAATATAATTAATGTAACAGTCAATGTCAAGAGGAATTTTATGAAAAATGATAATTGTGGAAAAAAAGGCCCTGCCGGAACATCAAAATGCAGAACCGTAGCGGTTTATCAGGCAGACGTTGAAAAGAATAATTATTACACAAATCTCGAATATTTCATGTCTGAATCCGAAAAATTGAAGGCGATAAACAGCATGATTGAAAAGTTTCTTAATGATGCAATTGAGAATTATTTACTGAATGAATTTGAAGCCGGTGATATAAGATTCATGCTCAATGATTACTTAACCGCTTCTCATAATCAGGTAATACCGGATTATTACATCCCCGAAGAAGGTGAAACAATTGACGATTTATAATAAATGTTAACAGGTGTACCATGAAAGACGTATATGAATTATTAACACAGGAAGATTTAACAACTGACTTGCAACTTCTGCAGGATATTTGCGGAATTGACACAATAAGAGTGCTATTGCGAAATTTCGGAGGCTTAAGCTTTTACATACCAAAAATCACAAGGTTGGAAAGCCTCGTATTAAAATATGTTAAAGGACACTCCGATAAAACATACAAACAAATGGCTAAGGAACTGAATGTTTCAGAACAATACCTTAAAACTCTAATAAAAAGACAATTGTTTTAATTGGATAAATTTGAACCGGATTTGACTGTGAGAGTTTAGAATTTTATAATTATTATATTGAAAATTCATTGAAAATTGAAAATTATAAATTGAAAATTTAATTATATTGTAATTGCTTAAACGCAACATCCGCTATAAATATAGAAGAATTTATTTAGAAAAACTTTAAATACTGACTATGGCTATAATAAGTACATCCAAGCTGATTACGATTGACCGCTATTTTGCCGAAGAAAAAGACCTTCACCCTCACGCAACGGGTGAGTTTACAAACCTGATGCACGACCTGATTCTTGCTATTCGTATCATTGCCATCGAGGTTCGCAGGGCAGGCATCAACGACATTATGGGTATCACCGATTTTGTGAACATCAACGGAGATAAAGTCCGCAAGCTGGATGAATATGCAAACGAGGTTATTTACCGTTCAATGATTCGGAGTGGAAAACTCTGTGCGATCGTGTCCGAAGAATTTGATGATGTAATTACTATTCCCTCAAAATATAAAAAGGGGAAATACATACTTGCTTATGACCCTATTGACGGTTCAACCAACATTGATGTTGG
>JAKAKE010000093.1 GCA_021824625.1 Bacteroidota bacterium
TCGAGGTTTCAAATTTATCTCTTATGCAGTATGGTGGATTAGACAATCAATTCTTCAGGCTCTTGCCGAGCAGTCCAGAATAGTCAGACTACCTTTAAACAGGGTAGGAGCTTTGAATAAAATCGGAAAGAAATTCAGCGAACTCGAACAAAAATATGAACGTGAACCAACCGCATCAGAACTTGCCGAACAACTTGAAATGAGCGTTCCAGAGATTGCAGAAACAATTAAAATTTCAGGCAGGCATTTATCTGTGGATGCTCCTTTTGTTCAGGGTGAGGATAACAGGCTTCTTGATATTCTGCCAAATGAAGCCCAACCACCACCGGATTCAGAACTAATTAGAGAATCATTAAGAGTCGAAGTGCAGCAGGTGCTAACTACTCTTTCAATTCGGGAAGCAGAAGTTATCAAATTATATTTTGGATTAGACGGTCATTGCTTAACACTTGAAGAAATCGGGGAAAAATTCAATTTAACACGCGAAAGAGTCAGACAAATTAAGGAGAAGGCTATACGAAGATTGAGACACGCTTCACGCTCAAAGGCTCTTAGAGCTTATTTGGGTTAAAAGAAAAATTGAAAATTGATAATTGAAAATTGATAATTATTTAAATGTTTAAAGATGATATAAATGCCGGACAGGGTAGTAATTATGTAATCCCTCTTAATCCCCCTTTAGTAAAGGGGGAAAATGTTTTAAGAACACCAAGACCAGAGTGGCTTAAAGTCAAAGCACCTGTTGGAGAGACTTATTCAAATTTAAAATCCATGATTCGTTCCAAATCGCTTCACACAGTTTGTGAAGAAGCGAGATGTCCCAATATGGGTGAATGCTGGAGTGCCGGAACTGCAACATTTATGATACTTGGTGATATTTGTATTCGAAATTGCAGGTTCTGTGCAGTATCGAGTGGCAAACCTTTACCTCCTGACCCGAAAGAACCAATTAATGTTGCGGAAGCTGTAAAAAGTATGGCTGTTAGACATGCAGTTATTACGTCTGTCAATCGGGATGAACTTCCTGACCAAGGGTCTGAACATTGGGCAAAAACGATTTTAGAGGTAAGAAAAATAAATCCAAAAGTTAGTATTGAAGTTCTGATTCCCGATTTTATGGGTGATATGGAATGTCTTAAAAGAGTGGTTGATTCAAAACCTGATATTCTGAATCATAATATTGAAACTGTACCGCGATTATATGCTGCAATAAGACCCAAAGCCATTTACCAGCGTTCATTGACTGTCCTGAATGAATCTAAAAAAATGGGAATGAGGACAAAATCAGGTTTGATGGTTGGTATTGGTGAAAAGACAGAAGAAGTATTTGAAGTAATGAAAGATTTGAAAGCTCATAATGTTGATATTGTAACAATAGGACAATATCTACAACCTACACCTAAACATGCAATTGTTGACAGGTTTGTCCATCCCGACGAATTTGCAGAATACAAAAGAATTGGTCTTGAGATGGGATTCAAACACGTCGAGTCAGGTCCTCTTGTCCGCAGTTCCTATCATGCAGAACTCCATGCTTAAAAAATTGATAATTTAAAATTGATAATTGATAATTATGAAAAGCAATATCATAAAAGAAAAAAGTTTTGATTTTGCCTACAGAATTATTGAATTATATAAATATGTCAGATATGAAAAGAAAGAATTTGTATTATCTAAACAAATTTTAAGAAGCGGAACAGCTATAGGAGCATTAGTTGAAGAGGCACTTCAAGCAGAGTCAAAACAGGATTTTATTCATAAATTATCAATCGCCAATAAAGAAGCAAATGAAACTCATTATTGGATTAGATTACTATCTAAAGCTGATTATATTAATAAAAAATCAAGAGAATCAATTTTAAAAGATTGTGAAGAATTAATAAAATTACTTACTTCGATAATTAAATCAAGTAAAGATAATATTAAAAAGTAATTTTCAATTATCAATTTTCAATTATCAATTCTAAAGGATTATGGTAGAAATTGACGTCGAATACCTTGGCGATTTACATTGCAAAGTAAAACATGGTCCATCAGGACAGGAATTTATTACTGATGCACCGGTAGATAATCAAGGTAAGGGTGAATATTTCTCACCTACTGATTTAGCGGCTACTGCCATGGGCTCTTGCATCGCAACGATTATGGGTATAAAAGCAAATGAGCATAACATTGATATTAAAGGAATGAAAATCACTGTCCTGAAAGAGATGATGAACCAACCTTACCGCAGAATCAAAAAGTTAATGCTTGATGTTATATTTCCTCACGAATTAAACGAACATGATTTTGCAATTATGAAAAATGTTATCAAGACCTGTCCGGTAACAAGAAGCCTTCATCCTGATATTGAGATTGAAGTGGAGTATAGGTTCGAAGAATTTAATTAATAACTATTATTGTTTTCTATATACATCTTTTCTATGTCTGATATGATATAAATAGATTATTTTAAAATCTAAATCCACTTTATAAATTATTCTATAACTACCAAATCTCAGACGATAGAGTGAGTCAGAATCTTTTAGCTTTTTATATCCATGAGGAAAAGGGTCACTTGCTAGTTTCTCAATAAAGGAAAGAATTTTTGGTATTAACTGCCGGTCAACTCTCTTTAAATCATGCTCAATGGATGATTTGAATTCAATCCTGAATAAGCCCATTTTTTGCCAGCCTTTTTTTCAAATCTTTCAATGATATTGTTGGCTCACCCTTTCGTTCGGCAATAACAGCAAGGTCGTGCAAATCTTCAAGCATTTCTTCATAATGCTTTAAAGGTATTACAACTGCAGTTTTTTTCCCCTTTGGAGTAATTATATATTGTTGATTTTCACTATACATATTTCTTAACTAAATTTTAATTTTAGCAAAAAAAAAGAATAATTGTATTTTAAATAATTTATTTTCAAATTAATTCAGGATTCATAAACTACAAGTCCTTTTTTTAGGATTTCTTGAACAAATCTTGAATTTTCTTCAATACGAATTAAATCAACTTCCTTATCAAAAATATCCTCTAACTTTGAACCAAATCTAAGGAAATCTTTTCCGGTAATGCCCTCACACGCAAAATCAATGTCCCGAGCGTTTTCAAAAGAATTAATAGCAGAACCAAAAAGAACTAGTTTCTTAATTCCAAATTCCTTTGCTAAAGATGATAAAATGTTTTTATAATTATCACTCATTTGTTATTGAACAAATTATTAAATAAAACATTATGTAAAATTAACAATATTTTTTATATAAATGAAAAAAGTAAAATAGGGACTGTCCTGTAACGAGAAGTTTCCATCCATATATTGAAATCGAAGTGGAATAGAGTTTTTCGGAATGAAAAATTTAGATAGTTATTACTATAAGTAATTGGTATTCATAATAATATATTAATTATCTCATAATATAAATTAATTCATCCTATCTAACCTTCTTATTATTTTTAATGTTATTATTTATTTTCTTATGTTTTATTGATTCAAGAGTGAAATATGAATTTATATAATGCAAACCCGGTTTTGTAACATTATCAGGAAAATGTAAAGTTAACTTTTGCTCGATTGTGGAGTAGAAATGAACCGGGATGAAACGGGTTGTACTTATGTCCATTATTCCAAAACCACTGATGATGTTTGTTACATTAAATTGCTCTTTATCAGTAATAACGGGAATGTTGCCCTGTGCGGTTTTAATAAATTCAAAGCGTGAGCTTAAATCACCGAGAGTATCAACAATACCTTTTGCGCGGAATAAGGAAGACTGCCTGAGAAGTGGAGTGGGAACTCCGTTCTCAGCCAATTCATCCAGAGACTGAACCATCCATGATTCATTAATAACTTTCTGAGTGGTATTGAATGGAAAAAATAGATAGGGCTGGAATGCCCCACCTGGTGACATAGCTCCTTTTGCACTGTCGTCCACCCAATAAGAAAGACGATTGCCAACTGAATCAATCTCTAACCAAACTTTTCTGTTTAACCATGGGGAAGCCTTATTTTCAATGTTTTGTTCACTACCTTGACTTTCTGTTGACGAAAATCCAATCAATGACTGATTAATAAAATAGTGTCCTGATTTGTTAACCGAATCACACACGATTTTTATTTTTTCAATTCTTGATTTTATTAGAGGAGTACCATAATCAATTATGATGCTGTCATTAGATTTGACATTATAAATAAGAGTATCTCCGGGATTGAATTTCAATTTGAAAAAGATTGTGTCTTTTTTCTTTGTATCTGAAGAATCAATAGGGATATATTGCGATTTTAATATATTTGATGATAATATTAAAACTACAAGAATCCCTAAAAAACCAATATTGAAAATAATGGAAGAATTAATTTGTATAATAAATTTATAAAGAAACTTTAATGCGAACATCTATGACTACCTTTGATTTAATTGAATTAAAATATATTGTACTTCCTGCTTCACGCTGAATTATCAGGTATGTTGTGAAATACTCATCCTTAATTATTCTATCAGAAATTTCTTGAGCAACACTGTCAGGTATCTGGTCAATATGAGGAATCTTGTAAAAATCCCTGATTGTAAAGTTATTGTATGATGCTATGTGGTATCTTTGACCCCCAATTTCAAAATAATAATCCAGGGATATAAATCTTTCATTTAATTCTATTGGGTCAAGTTCCTCTATCCAGAAAGCCGCCTGATATAACTTAATGTTTTTTATCCTTTCTTTATTATTCCGGTATTCAGGGTAATCGTTCAGATATTCAAGTTGAATTGTTGTGTCAGAGTTACCTCTCTGAGTAAGGTCAACTTGTATTGGAACCTGGATTGTAATAGTATCGAATGTATCTATTGTATCTGTAACACAACTTGATAAATAAATTAATGATGTTAATAATAATATTTGAATTATTACTTTTAATCCTTTTTTCATTAATGTAGAAATATTAGAATTACAAATAAAAATTAATTCATTCTTAATATAATTTGTTTTCATAATTTATTCTCATATTGTTAAAATGAACCAATATTTATTTTGAAACCACCATTAATAATTGGTTGAGAAGCATAAGCTGCATCAACATGAAATTCGACAGGGTCCAATATGTATGAAAGCCCTCCAATAACCCGGAAACTTGTGAAACTCTCAATATCAAATTTCAAGTTTCTACCCTCCCTGATTTCAGGATATGGACTGTTTGCTACATCTTCAGTACTGAAGTTTTCACGAACAGCTTCAAAAGTTCCTGTCATAGATTCATATTGCAAACCGGAATAAACATACAGATTATTATATATTAAATTGCTCCAGTGAGCACCAATTGCAAAAGTAGAAATATCAATTCCTGCATCACGGGTAATAGATTGAAAGGATATATTTAAAGCAAGTGCCTGAGAATTATTTGCGCTGAAAATATGAAAGTAGTGGTCAATACGTTGATTAACAATTAATCCCCAATATACAAGTGATTCATCCTGAACCGGCAATACAATAGACCTAATCCGAAAATCTGTTTTTGTCGGTAATCCAACGATAAGTTGCAGAACAGGCAAGCCGCCTATGAAGCTTTTATCTTTACCTTCTGCGAAAGCAACAGATTTGTAATAGGAATCCGGAACTTCGCTGCTCTGTGGAGCAGAAAAAACAGGATAAGATATGCCTCCATATAAAGTTGGTTGGCTTGAGGGTGATTTCCCGTTTCTTGATTCCTTATTATCACGTAATTCTGCTGTTTGGGTTACTGAAGTGTTCCCATATTCGTCAGGTAATTCGGCATCATAGTTTTTCTGAGAAGAAGGAATTATCATACCTTGTATAGCAACATCCAGGGCAAATGACCACTCATCTTTATAATCCGCTTTTGTGTATTGGTTTGAATTAAGGCTTTCTTCAATCGTAGTGAAGAATGGTTTGAAATACCCACCGGCATTCTTTGATGTAAATAATGTAAATTCTTTTGAGAAAGAAAAAGGTTTCCCTGCAAATAGTTGGTAAGTTATTAATATTAGAACGATTATACTTATTAAACCCAGTTTAAATAAGTGAGAAAGAATAATTTTCGATTTATTTATATCTATTTTTGTTTTTATCATATATAATCCCGGAAAAAGTGATTGAGATTAATAATATGCGAAAATAAGAATTAGAGCATTAGTATTCAAGCTAATTCTAATAAAAGAATAGAATACTTCTAATAATCTCAAAATAACTTATATGTAATATTGAAAGTTCTGTGGATTTTTTTGTAATTTTGTAATCGAAAATCAATCGCAGAGGCGCATTCGTCTAGCGGTTAGGACGTAGCCCTCTCAAGGCTAAAACAGGGGTTCGATTCCCCTATGCGCTACAAAATCAATTACGAATTAGGAATTACGAATTACGAATTAAAACTAATCAAAGCAAATCAAATCCTTTTCCTAATTAATAAAATCATTATTTTTGTTAATTGAATTAGCATTATTCTTGCTAATAAACTGTTAATTAGTTAATTGATTTTATTAAGTGCAATGAAAAAAGTTAGAATATATATATTTCTCTATTCATTATTTTCTTTTCTCATATTAAGTGCAGAGGAAAATCCAAAACTCAATTATGTTCCTCAGTTCTATGATTTTGGCTCTGTTTTACCGGGTAATACAAATACTGTTGATATTATACTAAAAACATCAGGACAAGATATATTAATAAAAAGAACCGGCATAAATTCCTCTGTATTCAAAATTATCGAGGGAAATATAATTACACCGACAATCTTGAGAAATAATGATTCAATTTTAATTAAAATTGAATTTGCACCAACTGATTCTAATTTAATTTATGGGGAAATATTTATAGAAACCGATTCAATTTTCACAAATAAAATAACATTGAAAGGTGGATTTCCATATTTAACACCGAAATTAAAATCATTGATGATAACAAATCCGGTGTGTAATGAAACAATACTTTTTGGAGATTCAATCAATATTGAATGGAAGGGGGTTTTGCCATCGGATACAGTCAAACTTGAGTATTCAATTGATAATGGTTATTCATGGAATATTATTGTGAACAGAGTAGGTGCTTTGAGTTATAATTGGTCACCTGATTTTCAAACTAACGGGTGTCAAATCAAAGCAACTCAATTCTGGCCCGATTATTCATCCGGTGATATTATTTTTAGGCATAATTCTGAAGTCAATTCAGCCAATTTCAGTTCTGACGGCAACCTTGTGATTACTTCTACAAGGGATGGCAAAGCTACGATGTTTGATGCCCGGAGTGGAAATAAAATCAGAGAATTTGATAGCCATTTAGCATCTGTCAGATGGGCAGTATTTTCGCCTGATACACATTATATTGCTACTGCAAGTGATGACAGTACTGCCATTCTTTGGGAAACAAATACCGGCAAGTTGGTTAGAGTTATGAAAGGACATGGAGATGCTGTCAGGTGTGTGAATTTCAGTAGTGATTCAAAGAAACTTGTAACTGCAAGCCTCGATGGATACGCTTATGTTTGGGATGTTGAAACGGGTACCGTTCTTAACCGAATATATGCCGGTCAATTCGACATGCTCTGGTATGCTGAATTTCATCCAACAAATAATCTTGTTATGACTGCCGGGACAGAAGGTACAATCAAATTATGGTCTTTTAATCCATTAAAGCTATTCAAAAAAATTGATACTCTCAATTCGCTTATACCTTTTGCAACGTTTTCTAAAAGCGGAAATTATATTGGGGGAGCAAGTTGGTCCGGTCCTGCATATATTTGGGATATTACCGGTAAAAGAATTTCTTATGTTATTCACTCGGATTCAGTAATTGGAGTTGTACCGATTAATTCGGTGAGTTTTAATTATAATGAAGATTCAATAATTACAGCAGGAACTGGAGATTTCCTTGCAAAAATATGGAATATAAACACAGGAGAACCCGGACAGGTTCTGAGAGGGCATAAAAGTGCCGTTCAAACTGCTTTTTTCAGCAATGACGGTTCAAGAGTGCTGACATCAAGCTGGGACAGTACGGCAAGGATATGGAATCTATATACAAAGGTTCTGCAATCAGATACGATTGACTGTGCTTTTAAAATAAGTAAACCGACAGTTGATGTTAAAGATCTGGATTTCGGCAGAGTGGCTTTGGGTGATAGTAAGGACTCAGTCGTTAATTCAATTTTATTGAATAAATCAGGTTTTTCTTTTAATATAAAAAATATCATACTAAGCGGGAAAAATCCTTCAGATTTTTCTATAAAAGATTTTCAATCTTCTGCCTATTTGGATACAGATTCAACTATTGGTTATGAGATTACATTCCAGCCGTCCGATACCGGTTTAAGAAATGCAGTTATTGAATTTTACATTGGTAAAGATACATTGAAAAGCAATCTTATTGGCTATGGAGTTCTTCCTCCTATTCAAAAAGTTGTGAATGAAATAGATTTCGGAAATGTTAATATTGGAGGATATAAAGACACAACAATCACAGCTTTAATCAAGAACTCAGGAACAGCTGAAGTTGACATATCTTTTAAATTGTCAGGTAATGACTGTTCATATTTTCAAATATTATCCCAAACGGATTCAATTCCATTAAAACCTGATTCAAGTTTATCCATCACTATTAAATTTTCACCTGATAGTATAAGTATGTATAATTGTATTATGTCTGTCTCTTACAACTTACAAATTGTTCCTTGTATTATTGACATTATAGGTAATGGCGTTAAGCCCTGGAATGATACAATCTCAATTAGGTTACCATATATTAAGTATGGTATCGGTAATTTAATCTCAATTCCCATTCTTATAGATGGAATAATAAAAAATGATTTTAATGAAATGATAGACACAATATTTTCGGAAATATCCTTTAATTCAACACTTCTCGAATATCTTGGTAGTGCTCAGTATTCAATTGAAAATAATTCAGGAAAATTGAAATTAATAATGCCGACTAAAAATCTTTCAGACAGCATTTTATATGAATTGAATTTCAGAACAGGACTGGGAAACGATTCAATATCGGTGTTGAAATTTGATTCTGTAAGCTATTCGGGAAAAGGTGTTTTACTAATAAATTCAATTGACGGTCTATTTATTTTGGATGGAATATGCAGGGAGAATGAACCAAGGTTATTTATTCAGGATGGAATTATATCACTATCACAGAACAAACCGAATCCTGTTGAAAATATAACAAAGATTGAGTTTAATGTAGCTGAATCAGGATTGACAAAAATTTTCGTTGTTGATTTACTGGGAAATATTGTTAAAACTGTTTTAGAAAGTGAATTAAAACCCGGTTATTATGAAATTGAGATTGATGTTACAAATTTAACAGCAGGACAATATTATTACATACTTCAAACACCTACAATAAAAATCACACGTCAAATGAACATATATAAATGACAAATGTTTTTAATATTTTTGTTAATCAGAATAATTAAATTTAAAATAATATGATACAAGCTGTAAGAGGTACTAAGGATATATTACCGGATACTGTCGGGTACTGGGATTATGTGGAATCATCATTTCGTAAAATATCTCATCTTTTCGGGTATAAGGAATTGAGAACGCCAATATTTGAAAAGACAGAGGTTTTTTCAAGGGGTATTGGTAATGCTACGGATATAGTTAATAAAGAGATGTATACATTTAAAGATAAAAGTGAGGAGTCTATTACTCTTAGACCGGAAATGACTGCCGCACTTGTCAGGGCAGTTGTACAAAACTCGATGCTTCATGAATCTCCATTGCTGAGATTATGGTATTTCGGTCCATTTTTCAGATTTGAGAGGCCTCAAAAAGGGAGATTCAGGCAATTTCATCAATACGGAGCGGAATGTATAGGCTCGCTTAATCCTGAAGCAGATGCAGAAATGATTTTATTGGCTGATTCTCTATTCAAATCAGTTGGTATTTCTGATTATAATCTACTGATAAATTCATTGGGTTCCGATGAATCAAGGAAGAAATATATTGATGAGTTAGTGAATTACCTGAAATCTGTTAAAGAAAAACTATCTGAAGACAGTAAAAACAGACTTGAATCGAACCCACTTAGAATACTCGATTCGAAAAATGAAAATGATATATATATATTGAATGAAGCACCTGTTATTCTCGACTTTTTGGATGACATTAGCAGGAAACACTTTGATGAGGTGAAAATGCTTATTACGGATTCGGGTATTAATTTTACACTGAATCCGAGACTTGTCAGAGGACTTGATTATTATAATCATACGGTTTTTGAATTTCAAAGTTCTGTTCTTGGTGCGCAGGATTCTTTTGGGGGTGGCGGCAGATACAATAATTTAATAGAACAACTCGGAGGTCCTTCAACAGCTGCTGTTGGTTTTGCACTTGGAATCGAAAGAATATTACTTATTCTTGAACAAACAAAGAAACTTCAGGAAATTGAATCATCGCCGCAGGTGTTTATTGTAACTGCTAATCCTGAGCTTATTAATCATTCTTTAAAAATAGCAGTGAAACTCAGGGATAAGAAGATTAGAACTGTGGTTGATTTGAATAGGCGTTCGATTAAATCTCAAATGAAGGAAGCAAATAAAGTTGGTGCTAAATACGTGATAATCGTTGGTGATGATGAAATGAGGGATGGGATGCTTACTGTGAAAAATATGCAAACATCGGAACAGGTTAAACAACCTATTTCGTCAATAGAAAATTATAAGAATAATTTTGAATGTTGAGTGTTGAGTGTTGAATGTTGAGTGTTGAGTGTTGAGTGTTGAGTGTTGAGTGTTGAATGTTGAGTGTTGAATGTTGAGTGTTGAGTGTTGAGTGTTGAGTGTTGAGTGTTGAGTGTTGAGTGTTGAGTGTTGAGTGTTGAGTGTTGAATGTTGAATGTTGAGTGTTGAGTGTTGAGTGTTGGATTTTTGATTTTAAAGGAATTGCTTGAAAATATTAGAATAAAGATACGAATTGTTCCCGGCAACAAATTGCAGAGATTTTCATATTGATAAAGTTTAATAAATAAAAGCGCTGTATTGATATTCATTTTTGATACGCCCACATTTCTTGGATTAAAGAGAAAAGAATGAAAATTGATAATTGAAAATTGATAATTGAAAATTAAAAAAAAGAAACAGGATTTTTTAAGAGCAAAAGAATTGATAATTGAAAATGATAATTGAAAATTAATAAAAAGAAAATGGGATTATTTAAGAGTAAAAGAACTGATATATTTTATCGCTTTATTTATTCGAAATGGCAGCTTAAAATTTTATTGAGTGCGACTGCTTTTGGAATTTTTATTTCTATGATTTTATATACACAATCGCTGGTGAAGGAATTAATTGATATAGAACAAAAAAGCGTTAAATTTTATACTGATGTTTATAAAAAATACTCTGGCCCTAATAATTATGAAGATTACCTGTTTTTGATTGACACAATAACACCAACAATAACTTTTCCTGTTATTATAACGGATAGAAATGATGAACCGGTTTATCCATATGACCAATATAGCATTAATATAGAAATTGACACATCAATGACGAGCGGGGAACAGAAACAGTTGCTGCATGGAACCATCAGGAAGATGAAAGAGACTTATCCACCTATTATAATTGAAGGGCCTGACGGGAAGGTGCTGCAAAAGTTTTATTACTCAAATTCATTTTTGATTGACAAGCTGCGTTTTTTTCCATTTGTGGAGATTCTTATAGTTATGACTTTTATAGTAATAGGATATATAGCATTCAGCACAATCAGAAGGAATGAGGAGTCGAAGGTATGGGTGGGCATGGCAAAGGAAGCGGCACATCAGCTTGGAACACCTATATCGAGCCTAATGGCGTGGATGGAGATAATGAGATTGAACAGGGATAAACCTGATGCTTTGATTGAAACAATTGATGAAATGGAGAGTGATGTAACGAGACTTAATGTGATAGCTACGAGATTTTCGAAGATCGGTTGGAGGCCGGAGAAGTTGAACAGGAATCTGGCGGAAGTAATCGAAGAGATATGTGTTTATTTTGAGAAGCGGCTGCCGCATATAGGAAGGCAGATAGAAATAGTGAGGAAACTGGATTATGATATAGAAGTAATGGTGAATCCGGATTTGTTTCAATGGGTGATAGAAAATTTGCTGAAGAATGCGACTGAGGCGATGGAGAATAGAAGGGGTAAGGTTATAATTGATTTGAGTTGCAGAGATAGAAGTTATATCAACATTTCGGTTACTGATACAGGGAAGGGAATGACAGCGAAACAAAGACGGCAGGTATTCTTGCCCGGATTTACGACGAAAAAGCGAGGATGGGGATTGGGACTGAGCCTGTGCAAACGAATAGTGGAGGAATATCATGGGGGAAGGATATACGTGAAGGAAACGGGAATGGGCAAGGGTACGACATTTGTTATAGAACTACCCGGAAAAGATAAGTAAAAAAGAATTTTTAATTTTTAATTTTTAATTTTTAATTTCGGTTGTCTGATTTAAATTCTTTGTTTTCAAAAACATGTAAAAAAGGAGAAAAAAGGAATTTTGAATGTTGAATGTTGGATTTTGAATTTGGTTGATTTTTTATTTTTTGAACTTGTTTTTATTTATCTGAAAACATATTTGATAAAATAGAATTATTTGACTGATAGTAAAATTTTTCAAATTAGTAAAGTACTTTTTCAGCTTTTTTCTTTTCTTCTACATCAGTTATTTCGGGTATGAATAAATTGAACATTTCAGGTTCTTTTAGTATTGAAAATTTTCGAACCCTGCAATTTTCAATTCAACACCCAAAATTTCTTGGATGGGTTAAACCTTTGAGAAAATAATGTGTCTAATGGAGAAAAAGGATTAAATTTGGGGAAAAGAATGGAAGCGGGAGTGTTGTCGTTGGATGAAGATTTGGAGATGATGAGGGATTATACGGAACGCGGGAGTGAAGCGGCGGCGACTGCGTTTGTGCGGAAGCATCAGAATTTTGTGTTTTCGACGGCTTTGCGTTATCTGCAATCGTACGAGGATGCGGATGATGCTTCGCAGGAGGTGTTTATCAGGGCATTGAGGAATCTGGATAAGTTCAGGGGCGAGAGTAATGTGAGGACATGGCTTTACAGGATAACGGCGAATGTTAGTGCGAATATGAGGCGTAAGAGGAAGATGCTGAATTTTATGAGGCTGGATTTTTCTGATGAGGGGGAAATTGATTTTGGAACGGATGAAGATACACCATACGCCAGGATTGAGAAAAAGGAGAGGGAGGAGGCATTGCTGGCGGTTTTATTAAAACTACCGGAGAAACAACGAGAGACATTCAGTTTGCGTTATTTCGAGCAGTTGTCATACGAGGAAATATCGAAAATACTGGGAACAACCGTGGGGGGGTTGAAGGCGAATTATTATCATGCGGTTAAGAAGATAACTGAAGGGTTGAGGAAGAATCTGGATTAGGATTTTTAGGATTTGATGATTGTAGGATTATTGATTGATTGATAATGGAAAAGAAATAAATGATTGAAAATTGATAATTGATAATTGAAAATTGATAATTGAAAATTAAAAAAAAGAAACAGGATTTTTGGGATTTGATGATTGTAGGATTATTGATTGATAATGGAAAAAAAATAAATGATTGAAAATTGATGATTGAAAATTGGTAATTGATGATTGAAAATTGATGATTGAAAAAAAGGAAAGATGGAGATGGAAAATTTTATACGAAACAGGGAATTGAATTATAAGGGCATGCAGGAGATGCTGCCTGATTATGTGTTCGGAAGGTTATCGGCTGAAGATGTTGAACTTTATGAAAATAATTTGCCGGACTATCCTGATTTACAGGATGAAATCGAAGAAGTGAGAAAAGTATTTGGCAAGGTAGAAACGATGGATTTTGATAAGAAGATTGCACAAAGGACAAGGAATCTTTCGATTAAAGTGATGAACAGGATGGAAATTTATAAAGCAAAACAAAGGCGATTCAGCTTTGCAACGCGTTATGTCGTACCGACGTTTGGCTTGGCAATTGTACTGATTTTGATTTTTGTAATGAATCCGAATTTAGATAAATCAAAAACGGGAAAAGATATACTTGAGAGGAAACCGGGTGAATTTCAGTTTTTGAAGAACAAGGATGCACTAACATTGTTTGACAGTCCGGTGCAGGAGGCGGATTTTCTGGCATTGTCAACAAATCTTGCGACAGAAAATGTGAAGGAATTGTCACATCCGGGAATGGATGAAAGCACGGCAAAAAGTATATGGGAAAATTTCATTTCGGAACATATATCATCCAGTCTTACTGGAATTGAAACATCTTTTGCTTCGTTGCCTGACCAGCATAATTATAACTTGATGAATGAAATGAGCAGTTTAGAAGAAAATGATTTTCAGAATATATTAGAGGAGATTTCAAATGTTAAATTCACTTTTTAAAAAAGCAGGAATTGCTTTACTGATTTTAGCCTTGTCAATTAGCTATGTCTCGGCACAACCGGCTAATAAGGCTAAAGAAAGAATAGCAATGATGAAGAAGATGAAATTACTTGAAATTCTTAATCTGGATGAACAAAATTCAGAAAAGTTCCTTATTAAATATTCCGCTTATGAAAAAAAGGTTGATGAACAGAGAATGGCAGTGGATGCAGTTGCCGATGAATTAGCAAATGCAATAAAAAAGAATGCATCAAAAGATGAAATTGCTAACCTTAGCGATAAACTGATTAATAGTCAATCAAAGCTGAGTGATGTTTATCTTGAAAAGTTGAAAGCGTTCAAATCGGTTCTGGAACCTAAGGAATATGCTAAGTTTCTTGTGTTTGAATCCAAGTTTATGAAAGAGCTTCAAGGTATTTTACTTAAAATGGCTAAAGGCAAAGGCAAAGGACCCGGAGGCGGCAGGGGACCAGGATTTAATGACAACAAATAAAATTTAATAATTATATCGGGTGGAGCTTTCAATAAGGTCCTCAATAAATAAGCTCCATCTTGATATAATTTATAAATCTACCATGTAGCCTTTATACAAAGTTCAACTTATATTAATTTATTTTATTAATCACTCCACCGTCACACTTTTCGCAAGATTCCTCGGCTGGTCAACGTTACAGCCAAGCTCGACCGCAGTATAATATGCAATCAACTGTAATGGAATGACTGCCAGTACAGGTGTGAGCATTGGTAAAGTCGAGGGAATGTAAATCACATGATTTGCATAATCCTTTATGTTTTCATCTCCTTCTGTTGCAATGGCTATCACTTTGCCTTTGCGGGCTCTTACTTCCTGAATATTTGAAATGACCTTTTCATATATTTCATCCTTCGTTGCAACGATTACAACAGGCATGTTCTCATCAATTAAAGCAATCGGGCCGTGCTTCATTTCTGCGGCTGGGTAGCCTTCAGCATGAATATAAGAAATTTCTTTCATTTTCAAAGCACCTTCAAGGGCAACTGGAAAGTTGTAGCCTCTGCCGAGATATAAGTAGTTCCTTGATTTCGATTGTTTCTTGGCAAGTGCTTTTATTTCATCTGAACGGTTCAGTATTTGCCTTATTTTTTCAGGGATTTCAAGTATTTCTGCAGCAATTCTTTTCCCGTCACTTTGTGAAAGATTTTTCATTCTGCCCAGATAAAGTGCTAACAAAATAAGAGCACTTATTTGTGAAGTGAATGCCTTGGTTGAAGCAACCCCAATTTCGGGCCCGGCGTGAATATATATACCGGCTTCGGTTTCACGAGCTATTGAACTTCCGACAACATTCACTATCCCAATCCCTGTTGCTCCTTTTTGTCTGGTTTCATAAACTGCGGCGAGTGTATCTGCTGTTTCTCCACTCTGCGAAATTGCTATTACTATATCATCGGGATAAAGCGGAGTGTTTCGGTAGCGAAATTCGGATGCATATTCTACTTCAACCGGGATTTGTGCAAGGTTTTCTATAATATATTCACCAACAAGTGCTGAATGCCATGATGTTCCGCAAGCTGTTATAATTATTCTTTTGGCTTTTCTTAGTTTTTCCTGTACTTGTGTTAAGCCTCCAAGTTTAACATTACCTTTATCGGCAAGCAAACGCCCTCTGAACGCATCCCTGAATGTCTCAGGCTGTTCAAATATTTCCTTAAGCATAAAATGCTCGTATCCCGCTTTTTCGATTTGCTCCAGTTCAAATTCAATTTCCTGTATATCCTTAGTTGTTGCTTCATTCATTATTGTTTTTGTTTCAAATCCGTCCCGTTTTATTATAGCCATTTCATTGTCATTCAGATAAACCGCCTGGCGGGTGTGTTGTATAATTGCGGCGGCATCAGATGCCACTATGTATTCATCATCACCAATTCCAAGCACCATGGGACTGCCCCGTCGCGCTGCTATTATCTTATCCGGTTCGTTTACCGATAGTACTACAATCCCGAATGTGCCGTCTACTTCATTCAATGCATATCGTACCGCTTCTTCTAAGCAATGCACTTTTTCATATATTGCCCCAATCATTACAGCTATCACTTCCGAATCCGTTTCAGAGCGAAATGTATAACCCTTTTCAATCAAATTTCTCTTTATTGCAGAATAATTCTCTATTATCCCGTTATGAACAATCGAAATTCTATCGTCCGAACTATGATGCGGATGAGCATTTATGTCGTTCGGCTCCCCGTGTGTTGCCCAGCGTGTGTGCGCTATGCCGATTGTTGAATCAAACAATGTATGTTCAACCTGCTTTTCCAATTGCGAAACCTTTCCCGTTCTCTTAATCGTTCGTATTTCTCCATCCTCCAATACGCTTATACCCGCCGAGTCATAGCCCCTGTACTCCATCCTCTTCAATCCGTTAACAAGCAGCATCGCCGCCTTCTGACCGCCTATATAACCCACTATTCCGCACATACTTCTCTTTCCTTCAATTCCAAAATATACCTGTTAACGAACTATTGTCAATTTAAGTTCAAATGAAATAAATTAAAGCAAATAATAAATATTTAAATTTTTTTGTGTAAGAATAAAATAAAAAAATAAATTTACCGTTTTGCTGAAAAAATGGAGAAAGATAATGTCAGAAATTGAAGTTGAACAAACAATAAAAAATTTTACAAAGAGTGAATTGGAAAAATTTCGTTCTTGGTTTAATGATTTTGATTCCGCACAGTGGGACATGGAAATTGAAAATGATATTAAGTCAGGCAGATTAAGAACGGTAGCTGACAAAGCCATATCTGACTTTCAATCAGGTAATGCTGACAAATTATGAATCATTTTACTGTCCAATCTTTTTGGAAATTATATAATCTTTTACCATCAGAAATTCAAAAATTAGCTGATAAGCAATTTGAACTGCTAAAGGAAAATCCTAAACATCCTTCTTTACATATTAAACAAATAGAAAATTATATTTCAGTTCGAGTGGGAATAAAGTATCGTGCTTTAGGCATTAAGCAAGATAATGACATAATCTGGTTCTGGATTGGCATCCATTCTGACTATAATAAATTATTAGATAATCAGTAAATTCATTAATTAAACACAACCTTTAAATCCCAATTAATGAGAGGCTTGCAAAGCATGAATCCATTCATTCGGTTTATCCATAAAAAATATTTCTTTTGAATTTATAGTAATAATCTTAATACCGAGAGGAAATAAACCAAAAAGTTTGTAAATCTCATAACTTTTTATTTCACTTATTGGAATACTAAGGCTGTGTTTTTGTATGTTATATTTGTGTGATTTAAAAAAAAGATAATCTTTAAATAAAAATAATTTTCCACCTACTCCTTCAATTTTCTTCAAATGATTAGCTCCTTCTTGTTTTATTATTTCTTCGTCAGTTTCTAATTTCACATCAAAACGTTTATCCTTTTTCATACTTTTAAAACTAAAGAAGGATACTATCCCCATACATATACTCCAGATTAGATTAAAAGTAATTGATTGATCAAACATATGAAAAATATGTGAAAATACATATTGAGATAAAATAAAGTAAATAATAACTGATATTATGGATGAAACAATTAACCTTATCATTTTTCTCACAAATAAAATTATTAACTTTACCGCAAATTTAAATTATTCCAATTTAAAAGTCAAGTATAATTACTCATTATCAATAAATTTTAATATATTTGAAAATTGAGACTTATGAATATATTATCAATAATAATATCTTTATTAATTAGTGAAATTATTATCTAATAATCCTGCACTTAAACTATTAATTATAATAATATTAGGTATTATAGTTGGCAGCAATTATAATATAAATGGTATTATATTGTTATATATAATTATATTAGCTGTTATTTTATCAATAATTTCATTGCTATTCAAAAAGAAATTTCCGGCTTATTTAATTCTTGGATTGACGATTGGATTTTGCATTTCAGCACAGTTAAATTATCTATCATTCAAAGCTCCTAATAAAATAATACCAACTTCAACTGCTTTGCTTGAAGCAAGAGTTGTTAAAACTTTAAAGAAGACTTCTTATTCCTATCGCTATATAGTTGAAGGTACTGTTGACCATAAATCTTTACCTGCAATCAAGAATACAAGCATTATATTGAACATAAAAGGTTCAAATAAAAAACCGTTTGAATTATTTGCCGGAACTGATATTGCTTGTCCTGTCAAAATCCGGCTTCCTCATAAAGCGGTACTGCCAACAGAAATTAATGAAGAACAGTATGCCGCATCTATTGATGTTCAATGGATTGCAGATGCAACTGCAAAAAAGATTTCAATTATTAGAAGAAATAAAGATATAAATTATTATAGGGAACTTGTTGTATCAGCAATAGAAAAAAAGATTGATTATCTTTTTAGTGAAAAGAATTTCGGAATAATACTCGCCCTTCTGACTGGCGACCAGACAAGAGTTCCTCAGTCATTGAGGAGAGAATTTTCGTTGACAGGAACAACTCATGTTCTTTCTGTCAGCGGCTTGCATGTCGGAGTAATAGCAACGGTGCTTTTTATTCTTCTTGGCATTGTCAGATTGAAATGGCTGAAACTTATAATTTTCACAATTCTTGTTGCTGCATTTGTAATAATGACAGGTATGCAGCCGCCTGCAATCAGGGCTGGGATTATGGCTGTTTTAGCATTAACAATTATTACGGCACAAAGAAGAGTGAGTGCAATTAACGTGATTGCTCTTTCCATCATTCTCGTTATTATTTTTTCACCAAACCTGATTTATTCGATGGGATTCCAGATGTCTGCGGCGGCTATGCTTGGAATTGCCCTGCTCTATAATCCTTTCAGGAGAGCAATGACAAATCTTGTTAAAATTGATACTAAAATATCAAATTATGTTATATCATCATTTGCTATTACTTTCTCAGCTTCTTTAATTGTTTCTCCGATTGTTGCTTATTACTTTAAAGTTTTTTCAATTATCTCACCAATAGCCAACATATTCATCATTCCTCTATATAGCATTGCCATGATATTTGCACTAATGGCTGTGGGACTATCTTATATCAGCATAAGGCTCGGACTTGCTTATGCAGCATCAACAGATTTTCTTATTGATATTTCTGTTTGGTTCAATAAATATTTATTGAAAATACCCTTGTCTTCACTTGAAGGAAGCATTACAATTCTTTTTTCGGTACTGATATCTTTAGGATTATTATATATTCTATTATCAAATTCAAGAAAACAATTTCTTTTCAGGCTTGTAGTAAGTGTATGTGTCTGTTACATGGCTCTGGCACTTTATAATGGGACTACTGACATAAGGGGGATAAAGGTTTATCCGAGAGAAAATTATGTTGCAGCTATTATACCAATTAGTGATAACAAAACATTTGTTCTTCTATCAGACAGGAAACCTGGACAATATCCTGCAAGAGATTTTTCTATGGAAAAGTATTTATTAGAAAATCCGGACTCTCTTTTGATTGGTTATACAGGGAATGTTGGAATTAATATTACAGATAAATTAAAATATAGAAGAAAAATTAAGCATTTTCCTGTTTCTTTGGATGTGCAGAAAAAAATCGAGAAAGTTTTAAATTTAGATACTCATTTACCTCAGATTATTGATATTGAAAAGGATTAAATATAGTGCTTGAAATAAATGAACCTGTAATATTTGATAAATTTAAAATAATTGCAGGTATAACAAAAAGAAACTTAAGAGAATTTCCACTAAACGGATTTTCTATTTCTCCTGCAGGTGCATTCAATGAAGAAGATGCAAGCCAGGGTAGGAGATACTTTGCAGAATTTCTCCAAAAGAAATATCCAACTATAAAAAAAGTAATTTTCCAGAAACAGGTACATGGAGATATAATTGAACTTGTAGATTCAACTTCTGTCGAAGGATTAGGAATGGACAGGAAAGTCAGAGACGGTATGATTTGCTTCGAGAAGGGAATTATCTTATGTGTTTCTCTTGCAGATTGTGCAGGTGTTTTGATTTTCGATCCTGTAAAAAATATTATTTCAGCATTACATTCCGGTTGGAAAGGTTCAAAACTGAATATAACTCGAAAAGGGATTGAGATTATGAAAAATCATGGCTCAAACCCTAAAGATTTGCTGGTTTGGATTAGTCCCTCGGCTTCGGGCGAGAAATATGAGATAGGTGAGGATGTTGCTAAACATTTTATGGATTCTGAATGTATAATCCCACTCAATCCCCTATTTGCAAAGGGGAAAACGAAATATTTATTCCATAATAAGTTCCAAATAAAAAAACAGCTTATTGTTTGTGGTGTGAATGTAGATAATATTGAAATTTCCCAAATATGTACAATTAATGATATAGAGTATCATTCATATCGCAGAGACAGGCAACTTTCAGGTAGGATGGCAGCGTTTATCGGGATGCTCTAACTTGCAAAATTAAAATTCAAAATCCAACATTCAACATCCAACATTCAAAATTCCTTTTAAAATACCTTTTTTTTTATGTTTTTGTAAACAAAGAATTTAAATCAGACTACCAACATTCAAAATCCAACATTCAACATTCAAAATTCCTTTTAAAATACCTTTTTTATATGTTTTTGTAAACAAAGAATTTAAATCAGACTACCAACATTCAAAATCCAACATTCAACATTCAAAATCCATACTACACTTCATACTTTCCTATTCAGATATGCCGAGAAATCCCTTCGAACCAATTCGTAATTTTCATTCATCAGTTGCGATGAAATAAGAAAATCCGCAGTTGACCTGTTGCATGCAGTCGGTATATTATACAAAACAGAGATTCTTAACAATGCTTTCACATCAACGTCGTGCGGGTGAGGCTGCATCGGGTCCCAAAAGAAAATCAAAATATCTACCTCTCCATCAACAATCATTGCACCAAGCTGCTGGTCTCCCCCGAATGGTCCCGACTTCAATTTTATTACTTTAAGTTCCAGTACATTTTCTTTGCCTAATTTCTTCATTAATGCTTTCTCAACAAGTTTACCTGTTGTGCCTGTACAGATTAGTTTATGATTTAAGAGATCGGA
>JAKAKE010000039.1 GCA_021824625.1 Bacteroidota bacterium
TCACTGCACTGATTCTACTCTTCTGATTTCGGGAATACGGGATAGGAGGTATCTTTCGATGCCGGCTCTCAGTGTCATTACCGATAATGGACATGTTTTGCAATTGCCGAGAAATCTTACTTCAAGCACTGAAGTTTCATCTTCATATTTTACAAATTCTATATCGCCTTCGTCTTCCTGAAGGTAAGGGCGTAAAGTTTGTAAATGCTCGACAACTATATTTTCGAGGCTTTGCATATAAATTTAAATTGATATTTGTGTCTCAACAGATTCCAATTTTGAATAATTCAGGCGGCGAACCTCAGTTACAAGTTTAGATGTAATTCCTTTGAAAACTCTTGCCTGAGCATTGTTTTCGAATACAATCGGTTTGCCGCTGTCATTGCCTTCTCTCATACGAATATCGAGTGGCACTTCACCAAGAAAATTAATACCGCTCTCTTCAGCAACAGTTTTACCACCACCCTGTCCGAAAATATGATATTTTTTATCAGGCATATCCGGCGGAACAAAATAACTCATGTTTTCAACGATGCCGAGTATATCAACATTTACCCTTTGGAACATTGCTATGCTTCTGCGGACATCGGCAAGTGATATTTCCTGTGGAGTAGTTACGATTACTGCTCCTGACAAAGGAATTTTCTGAGTTAATGTCAACTGAATATCACCTGTACCGGGGGGAAGGTCGAACAACAGGAAATCCAAGGGACCCCATTCAATCTGCTCGAACAGCATCGAGAAATAGCCTGCCAGCATTGGTCCTCGTACAATTGCCGCTTCATCCCTGTCCAAAATAAATCCCATAGAAGCCACTTTTATATCATATTTTTCGTTTGGGTATGCAACTATTTTTCCGTCAAGAGATTCAACTGCGTTGATGGGTTGTTTTTCCAAACCAAACATTGTCGGCTGGCTTGGACCATAAACATCACCGTCGAGAACACCAACCTTAGCACCCATTAAAGATAAAGCACCTGCAAGATTCGAGGTTACAGCAGATTTACCTACTCCACCCTTCCCGGAAGCTACTGCTATTATATTCTTAACATTTTTTAGAATTTGCCTGTCAGGATTATTCACAGGTTTTTCTGAAAATGAAATTTCGCTTTCGTATCCGGGAGCTACACTGGTGAGAATATTAACGCAGGCATCATTGATTTTTTGGACAGACCATTGAATCGGTTGAATAAGTTCAAGGTAAATTTCTATTAAATTATTATCTATCTTGATTTTTTTAATTGCATCCAGGTCATATAAGGTATGCCCTAAGTCAGGGTCGGAAATGCCGCCAAGTTCCTGTTTTAAAATATCTTCAGTAATTAAATCACTCATCACAAACCTAAAATAAATTTTCAAAAATAAAACCAATTCAACGAATCTGGACACAAATCATTGTTATTATTAAAAATAATAATTTTTTTGTTAATTTTGCTTTTTGGTAAATAATTACAAATAATACATTGTAACTTTTTTTGGAGTTAAAGCGTCATTATATTTAATTAGAAAGAAATCATATTTATTAATTTTAAGGAGAATCAAATGAAAAGATTAATTTACGCACTATTGGCAATAGTAATACTGGCAACGAGTAATGCATATTCTCAAAAGAGAGTATATTTTAATACAATTCATAAAGAAATGGTATCTTATGAGAATTCAAACTTTAAAGATATACAATCATTAGGAATATCGAAAGCACCAATAGAACAAAGTTTTAAAGGTGAAATTGAAAACAAATTACCTGAATTTTTAGTTTTAACACCACAGAGGACTTTAGTAAATATGGTCAGAACAGGTGGTTTTAGACAAAGTGATGATTCGAGTTATGGATATCCTGCTTATGATCCTAACAATCCAAAAAGGGAAAGAATTTTAGCTGCTTTATCGTATTTCCCACAAACTTTTCAAGGGGATCCGACAAGTCCAGGTACAGCACATGGAGTGGCTCAATTTATACCTCCTTTATCAGGTTACTTTGATATTGATACGATTTTCTTAGATTTCTTTGTTCGTAAGGATTGGAGACCTTTTACAAAAGAATTATATGTAATGCCAATAACTTTTAATAAAATTGATTTGAGTGATTCCAACGCATTAAAGCAGGTAAATAATAGAGGGGGAATGTTATTTGAAATTAATGATGACCAGTCATATACACAATTACTCCCACAACAGGTAATTACTATATCACCAGATTCAATCAATAACCGTTGGATTGATGATAATACATACAGGTTTTTACAATTATACTTTAATCCACCGCTTCATGTAGAACAAGGAAAATCTTTTGGATTATTAATTTTCAATCCGGATGTAAATGTCACTAAAGATTCAATTGTTTTCCCGGCACACTTAGAATGGGGGATTTCATCAAAATATGATACTTATGGATATGTGATTTCAAGAAAAATTGGAAAAGACGTTGATTCAGTTTGGTTACCATATTATTATGGATATTATGGACCATCATGGGAACCAGGTGGAGAGTTATATCAGAAATATCGTGCTATGGCTGGAATGCCTTTAATGCAAGATTACGATTTTACATTTTTTGGGGTATATGATGCACCAGATAATGTAACTGAAGAATCAAATATCCCATCAACATTTAGTTTGGAACAAAATGCACCTAATCCTGCAGATGACAACACAGTTATTAAATTTTCAACATTTAGTCCTGAATTTGTAAATTTAAGTGTCTATAATTTAGCAGGTGAATTAGTAACGGAATTAATCAATAAATCTTTGAATCCCGGTACATATACTGCAACTTTAAATACAAGCACTCTGCCCCAGGGGTCATATATTTATAAGTTACAGGCAGGTACTTGTACAATATCAAAAATACTTAATGTTGTAAGATAATATTTTTGTACTAATAATAAAGGCGGATAAATTATTATCCGCCTTTTTTTTATTTTTGTTCTTTAATAACATTACTATGATTTAATATGATTTTGCATTCATACGAATACAATACACTGCCGGGCTTTTCCAAGCTGTTCTGTGATTTTATTAATCACAATCCTTTCTTTGATGAAAGATTTCCTGCAAATAAAATAATATTTGAAAATACCTCTTATTTGAAAAACATCTCTGAAAAATATAAAAACAGAAAACAAATAAAATCTATAATTGAGAAATCTTCTCATTCGATTGAGTTAAATAATTTACAAAAGCAAAATCTTGAACTATTAACCAACGAGAATACCCTTGCAATAGTAACAGGACAGCAGGTGGGTTTTCTTGGGGGACCATTATATACGCTAATTAAGATTTCATCGGCAATTAATCTTGCTGAAAAATTAAATATAAAATTTCCTGAATTTAATTTTGTTCCTGTTTTTTGGATTGAAGACAATGACCACGATAATCTCGAAGCATCACAATCAACAGTTTATAATACTGATTATGATATCAAACATATATCCTGCATGGAAGGCTTGTCAAAACAGGACAGGACTTGTGTATCAGAAAGAAAATTCGACAAATCAATTTTGAATACCTTTGATAATTTATCTTTAATACTGCCCGGGGAAAAATTCAAACAAGAAATCATCGAAAAATTCAAAAGCATTTATAAACCTGGTCAATTTTGGAATGATGCTTTTATTGAGTTGCTTAATAGCTGGTTTGGGGAAAAAGGTTTACTTTTCATAAAGGCATCTGAGGCAAGGAAGAGCGGTTATTTCAGTGAATTAATCTTAAAAGAATTGGGAAATGCTGGACAAACACAACAAATCATTCAGGAAGTAAATGGAAAAATCGAGCAGAATGGTTATCACATACAGGCAAAATCTTTTGAGGTAAATGTTTTTTTACATGAAAGCAATCAGAGATATAAAATTGTAAAATCAAAGATTGATAATAATAAATACGAGAGTGGCTCAAATATTTTCAGCATAGATGAAATTCGCAAGAAAGCTGAGAATGAGCCTCATTTATTTTCACCTGCTGTTCTGCTCCGCCCGGTTTTTCAGGATTATATACTACCGACTGCCGCATATATATGTGGCCCGAGTGAAATCGGATATTCGGCACAGATAAAAGAACTGTACGAATATTTTGGTGTATCAATGCCTGCCTTTCTTCCGAGACATTCAGCATCATTTGTTGACAATCGAATCATGAGATTTCTGGAAAAGCAAAAACTTGAACCAATTTACTTTACCAGGAAATTTAATGAAATAGAAAAAGTTCTGAAAAATATTTTATTCGACAAAGAAATAGAAAAAGTTTTTGAGAAGGCAAGGGGACAAATAAAAGATAATTATGAAGAGATAATGAACGTAACATCAAAAATTGATGCGACACTCATCAGGACAGGAGCCTCAGCCTGCCACAAAAGCCTCGAGAACCTTGACCGGCTTGAGAAAAAGATTAATTCAGCTCAAAAAAGAGTTAACCAGTTGATTTACACGAATTACAAACAAGCATCAAATTTCTTTTTTCCTGAAGGAACAATGCAGGAGAGAATGTTTTCTGCAATAAATTTTATGAATATGGTAGGAGAAGAGCAATTTATAAAAACGATTGGTGATTTGACAAAGGAAGAAGCTGATAAGCATTATTTTGTGAAAATGGAGTATAAAATATAAAATTTACCAGACAAAAATATGTATAGAGCTGAATTTGTTATATCAGAAAATAATAAAAAGCCTTTTTTAGAGTTTATATCAATGTTAACTGAAGATGAAAAAGCAGATATTTTTTCTTCTATTGATTTAATTTGCGAATTAAAAAACCGAGGATTAAGAATACCTGAAAAATTATCAAAGTTTTTAAGAAATGGAATTTTTGAACTTAGAGTTCATCATAAAAATAAAATTTCAAGGTGCTTTTATTTTTTTGTTAAAGAACAGAGAATTATATTTACTCATGGTTTTATTAAAAAAACAGATAAAACCCCAAATAATGAAATAAATAAAGCTGAACGATTAAGGGAACAATATTATTTGAATAATAAAGAATTATGATTTAATTGAGGTTCTTATGAAAACAAATTACGAAAAATATAGAGATAAGATGCTCGAGAATCCTGAATTTAGAGCTAAATATATTCTTGCCAAGGAAAAACATCGTTTAGAATTGATGGTAGATTCAGTCAAGGAAAGCATAATACAAAAAAAGGATGAAAAAATTATATTGCGAAATTTAAATAAATTATCCAGACATATTGGTAATATAGCTTTGTAAATATTTTTTGTTTTGAATCATGACTAATAATGAAATGACTAATAACATTGATGAATCAAAATCATTAAATGAAGTCAGAGAATGGAAAAAACAGTTGTATAATGATACTATGAAAATGAACGATAATGAACTTATTGAATACTTCGGAAAGGCACCGGAAAGATTGGCTAAATCTATGAATGCCAAAATTGTTTATACAAATGATAATAAAATTCATATAGTACGTGACAATGAAGATGATTTAAATTATAATGTTGTAAATTCAAAATAAAAATAGTGAATTTAGGAATTGACAAATGAAATTCAGAGTAATCATTGAACAAGATGAGGATGGTGTTTTTATAGCTCAATGCCCGAATCTACCTGGTTGTATAACCCAGGGTATTACCAGAAAAGAGGCATTGGAAAACATTAAAGATGCTATTGATGGCTATATATTCAGCTTAAAAAAGCATAATGAACCGATACCTGCACCAATAACCGAAGAAATTCTTGAGGTTGCATTATGAGCAAACTACCTGTATTATCAGGTAAAGAGTTATGCAAAATTCTCCTATAAATAGGTTGTGAATTTGACCTCCAGACCGGAAACCACTTAATTCTTAGAAATAATTTGCCGCCATTTAGAAGATTAACTATTCCTAATTATAAAGAAATATCAAAAGGCACACTCAGAAATATTATTAGAGAAGCCGGTTTATCGTTGGAAGATTTCAATAATTTCATTAATGATTAAACCATCTCAGCATACACCTCATTAAATCGTTCAACAACCAGTTTCACTTTTACTAATGATTTTGGTAAATTTAACGGGAATGAAACCCTCACATAATTCTCTGTCCAGCCTTGCCACATACCTGTGGATTCGTCATATTCTTCGGGAATAACGGTTTTAGTCTTTCCGATTTGTGAAAGATAAAATTCCTTCTTTTTGGTTTCGGATAATAGTCTGAGTTGATGCGTCCTTTCTTTCTTAACTTGATGTGGTACTTCATCAGGAAATTCTGAAGCGGCAGTACCGTCCCTCTTTGAATAAGTGAAAACATGAAGATAAGAAACAGGAAATGAACTGAGCAAATTGTATGTTTCCAGAAAATGGGAATCAGTTTCACCGGGGAAACCTGTGATTACATCAACACCAATACAGCAATCGGGAATTTTCTCCTTAATATTATTAACAAGATTTGTGAAAGTATCAACTTTATATCTTCGTTTCATCAATCTTAAAATATCCGGTGAGCCGCTCTGGAGCGGGATATGGAAATGGGGACACATTTTATCGGAATGTGTCATAATTTCCAATAAATCAGGCTTGACAAGGTTTGGTTCGATGGATGAAATCCTGAATCTCAGCTTCAAATCAAGTGATTCGATTAGCCTGATAACATCGGTGAAATTTTCTCCTGTAGGAGCTTTATATTCTCCAAGGTTGATGCCCGAAAGAATAATTTCATAAAAAGCTGTATTGTTCAATTCTAAAAGTCTATTTCGTAAATCATCAAAATTCATACTCCTGCTTCCGCCTCTTGCGGCAGGGATGGTGCAGTAAGTACAGACGTAATCACATCCATCCTGAATTTTAAGGACCAACCTTGTGCGATTGTAATTATCGGATGAACAAGCACCATGGAACTCAATATTTTCAAGTTTACCTACATATAGACCAAGTTGGTTTCTTTTTTTGAAATCACCTATTAATTCCGGAATATGGAATTTTTCTTCGTTACCGAAAATAGCATCTACACCTTCGATAGCGGAAATTTCATCGCTTCGCATCTGTGCGTAACATCCCATAACTCCTATAAAGGCTTCAGGGGAAATACGCTGGGCGCGGCGAATAACTTTACGGCAATCGGCATCTGCTTCGCGTGTAACAGTGCATGTATTGATTAACACTGCATCGGATATTTCACCAAAAGGAATAATAGTATGCCCAAGCTTCTCGAATTGCTCCTGAAGCTCAGACATCTCGGCAAAATTGACTTTGCAGCCTATATTATAGAATGATATTTTCACGTATATATTGGTAATTTTAAAGAAATCATTAACGGAAAAAAGAATAAAGTATTTGAGATAATAAATGTAAAAAAAAAGGAATAAAAGGAATTTACTCAAGGTATTTATTTGAATAAATTATTTAATAATTTACAATAAAATCACTTTATATAATACGATTTATAAATTCAATCATATTCCTGGAATCAATATCCCAGTTGTATTTCTCTTTTGCAGCTTTTATACCATTAGCCGACATGGCAATTAAATCCATATCACAAATTCTAAAAATAGCTTGAGCTATTTCATTTTCATCTGAACAATCAACCGATATTCCTGCATTAATTTCACTTAAAATATTTGCCATTGGTTTAGCATTGGATGTAATAATTGGTTTCCCAACAGAAATGTAATCAAAGAATTTATTTGCTATAATGTGATTAATAAACTCATTATTTTTAAAAGGTAAAATACCTATATCCATTTGACTGTACAAGTTTTTAATTTCAGAATGGTTATATGAACCAGTGAAGAGAATTCTTTCGTAGCAGTTGGAATTCCTCGCAATCGCTATAAGGTCATTGTAGCTTTCTCCTGAACCCGACAATGTTAGTTTTATTTGAGGTAGTTGTTGGGCAATTATAATAAATCCACGAAGTAGTTTATCAAGATTTCTGTCTTTAGTCATAAAGCCATGATATGCAAATTCGATAGGTGGTTGGGATGAGCCTGTTCTAATCCCATCGAACAATGTCAAATCAGGAGTATTATAAACTACCTGAATTTTTTTCTTATCAAAAGAAAATATTTTATTTAATCTGTTACTCAATTCATTACTGACTGTAATTATACCATCCATTAATTTGACACTCTTTTTTTCTACCAATTCAGGTAGATGAAAATAATGTACTGCCATTCTCTTGAAAAAGTTATTGTAATATTTATTCCAGCCCTTCATCGCCGCAGGATAATGCTCTGCCATATCCATAATTACCGGGATTCCGTATTTTTTTCCAACTTTACCACTTGCTTCAGCCAGCATAATTTCCCTGGGTATAATAATATCGGGCTTAATTTCCTCTACTGCCTTAATGATTGCTTTTTTCCAGATTGGATTGGATGATAGAGGTACACTGAATGAAAATGGTTTTTTATATCCAACTCTAATAATATTTATACCATTAATAACTTCACGTTCAGGTTGATTTTTTGTCCATCTTGCTAATAAATAAACGTTAAAGTTATTTTTATATAATGAATTACAAATCTTTTCAACTCTTACATCCCATGGGTATGGACTTTTCCATACATAAATTACAGTTTTCAAAACTAATCCTATATTATTGTGTAATTTTTATCAAAAATAATAATAATTTAACTAACCCACGTTTCTCAGAAATTAATAATTTTCAATTTTCAATGAATTATCAATAAACAAATTTTAAAATATTCATTTTTTTAAAACCTTTTACATTCAATTTGATAATCATGTTATTGATTTATTATATCTCATTTCTTTTTAACATATCAAATTCAAAATTTATTGAAAATTGAAAATTTTACAAATACTTATATCCCGAGTAACGTGAGTAAAGAACTTAATGTTAGTCAAAAATTAAATAAATTAGGATTGAGAATTATCTTGTTAATTACACTGATATTGTATTATTTATTTTCTTCTGAAATTCATTTACAATCTCAGTAGCCATACTCAATTCATAAGAAGGAACAGGCACTCTTACAAAATAATTTTTCATATTAGTAAACATTGGACTCATTCTTCTGTAAGGAATAGAATATTCGATATTGATAAAAGGTGGATTCTCACTTATTAATTCAATATCAATCAATTTACCTTGCCGGATACCCCAATTATATAATTCACCATTTAGCTTAACAGCATAGTCATAAATTTTCACTTCTCTATTACTCTTAATATCCATCAAATAATTGAAAAGAGGAGAAATAAAAACAGGAATACTAATCAGTACCATTTCAGATAATAAAAAGTCAAACACTACAATCAGCTCATTTAAAATGAAAATAAATATCACATCAAGAATTACACAGGCTACAATAACGAGATAAAATATTCTCAAATTTGATTTGATTTGGTTTTTTAATTTATTGAAGCAGAATTGTTTCCATTCTTCATCTATCAATACCCATTCGGCTATTGGAGTTGATTGTGGTAAATTAAACTTTTGTTTCAGGATTCTAACGGAATAATTAATCGTCATTCCAAAACCTAAACCCGCCATTAAAACACCTATAACAAAAAGAGTGATACTTGTATTGGCAGGTTGAACATTATAAACGGAAGGGAGTAAAAACAAAATAATCCCAATAATTGTAACTAAAATCCAAGCTGCAAGATAATTAACCAATCTATTTGATTTATTGTTCATATTATCACAGAATTATTTTTCCTTCTTATCAACAGCCTTGATTGCCGCTTTGATTAGATTATCAATGTCGTTCACATTGCTTGTATCACGCGGGTCAAGCACTGAATTTCCGCTTTTAAGCAAGTCAATCGGACTGACCTGAAGGTACAGGTATTTTGTAACATTTGCCTGCAATACAATTGAAGGTTCAAATTTCAGCGAGAGATTTGCAGTTGGTGTTCCGTTATAAGTAAAATTATCAGCGATACCGTTCTTATAAACCACACCTTCAATAATTACTGAATATCTTTCGCTTGTGGCAAAGTCTTTGAAAATTGCATCATTGACATATTGAGATAAATCGTTGCTGCTGAAACGATGTATTTCAAATTTGATTTTTTCATATACACCTGCATTTAAAACACCATTTGTTAGCTCGAAATATGTACCTGTGGAATCGCCGATAAACAGGAATGGTCCTTCATTAAATTGATTATCAAGACTGTCATTCTCAGACTCAAGGTGAAACTTTATTCGGGATAATAAAATCCTGACTCTGTTAATTCTAAGTGAATCAACTTCTGATTTTTGAATTGAAATTTCTTTGTTTAATAGTTTAGCCAGACTTACAGTGCTTTGGTTCATCTCAGAACGTATGTTTACGATTGCATAATTACCCGAATCAGTTGTCTCTGAGCATCCTGTAAAAAACAGATAGAATGCTGTAACGAAAATTGATAACAAGATTTTCATTTTTCTTCTCCTAAATTAATTAATAAAAATATAAGAAAAAATTTACCACTCACAGGTCAACAAATATAGTCTATGGTTGATTTTCCCCAAGGCTTCATATCTTTTATTCCGCCAATTATATATAGGAGCAGATACCCGGTCAACCATCATACCCGAGTAAAGTATATCCTTTTCAAGGTCTCTGACTACAAGAGAAGTGCTTGTCGCATAAGCAACAGTCCTGCTATCGGGTTTCATAGCATAAGTTGCCAAAAGGTCAATCTGTGAATTAATTGGATACTTCTTCCCATTAATATTGGCAAAACAATCAATATCACATCCGAAGAAATACAATTCTGAGCCATCATAACTAAAAAAAGGATAACCGGCTGTCTGCCCGCCATAGAAATCCGTATTGCTCAGAACAATAAAATTATTCGTATTGATGGTTGCCCTGAAAGCCGCCATAGGCAAAGATGGATGCAATACCAGTGCATTTGCAAAATCATAAGGCTTACTGACCAGGGGGTCATAATACTCATCAGAAAAAATCACACATATATAATTACCGCTCATTTGCCTTGCAAGAATAGCTGCGGCAGTACCATATATATTAATCTTTGCTTCCGTTATTTCCTGATATGGTTCGGAAATTGAAGTTAAATTTTTATACACTTCCCAAACACCGCCATTCTTAGCGGCATATGTCATCTGTCCGTCCTGCCAGTATCCCATCGGAATAATTGCTTCATAAGGTTGAGAGTCAGTCCCGTTTATATTAATCACAGTATCCACTCCCCTTATACCAAGAAAAGATATCGTGTTTCCTCCAAAACCCGGATAAAAATTCCCTATCCTGTTCATAACATTTATTTTTCTGTTTGGCAAAACAATAACTTCATTCTCGGCTTCAAAGTAAGAATATACCAAAGCCTTTGAATCAGGGCTGTAAGCGAGTTCGCCCACATCGCTTGTTGGAATTTCTATTGTTGTATCGTTCGTTATTACATACCAGCGGACATTATCCTTTGCGAAGCATGCCCATCTCGAGCCGTCGTTAGAAAAAGCAATGTTTTTAATATCCCTGAATACACCTGTCTCTTTCCCATCAATTACAAGGCGGTAATTGCCGGATGTGTTTGATGCTATTGCGAACCAATGGCCTGTGGTATCAATACCATATGTTTTAATCTCTTCAGGTGATGAAAAAGCAAGGTAGTCCTTGCATTTATCAGCAAAAAGGGATGTTGCCGTTAATAAAAACAAAATAAAATATGTTATAACCAATAAATTCTTCTTCACGAGATACCCAACTATTTTTATAAATTTCTATCTTACTTTTCAATGATAAATTTCCCATTTAATAATCCATTTGTTGTTGTGATTCTGAGAATGTAATTACCTGCTGAAAATAGTTTCACAGGTATTGAAATCAAGTTGACACCATCAACTGGTTTAACTGCAAAACTATAAATCAACCTCCCTTCAGAATCGAATATTTGTAATTCTTTACTAAATGAAGTAATCCCTTCAGGAAGAGAGATAAATAGATTTTCCTTAGATGGATTTGGGAAAATATTTATTTGATTATTGCTATGTTCATTATCCTCAACAGCAGTTGACTCATCGAAACAGATTACGTCACCATTTATTGCATTGACTGCACAAAACAGAGATGAAGAATTAGTAGCATCAATCTTTGCAATCCAATAAGCACTTCCAATCGGGATATAAGGATAATCTCCATTAAAGCTAAGAGTTACAAGGCTGATTGTTGCATCAGAGTGCGCATTCAAATAATCTTTATAATCCTGGTAATTTTTTAGATTATTAGCCATTACATCACTGTCAATCCATTGAATATCGTTTAAGCTTCCCGCAGGGTTAAAGGGAAGACTATCCAAAATCTGAGTCACAGGTATTTCATTTGCAACATAATTATTAAATAATTTATAGCAAATCATCATTTTTTTAATATTATTATCATCTCCTGACCTGAAATAATAAACCCAGGCATTTGCAACCCCTGAATTTATGTCGAATACCAAAGGAACCGGTGAGCCTTGAACTGTCCCATTAACAGCCGCACACAACAACAACTCAGGATTAGTTATACCAGAGCTATTTCGTGCAGTATTTAAGCCTTCTTTTGCCTTAAAGTTTTGTGAATAGCAAAGCGTTACTGAAAACAAAACAAATAAAATTACAAAAGTGTATTTGGATTTTTTCATTTCAATCCCGATATAGTGATACAGTTATTATCTATTTAAATTAAAAATAAAGAATAATAAAGTAAAATGGAAATTAATTATTTGATTTATTTGTCTCAACTCAATTAATTAACTTTGTTATTTGTATTTTATTATAACCATTTAAATTGAAAAAAATACAGTTAAAAAAAGTCAGTGATGTCGAGCCAAGAAAAAGGATTGGCTATAAAATCGCATATAATAATGAACTCAATCCCGCTCAGTATGATGCGGTAATGCACAATAACGGCGCCGCACTTGTCATTGCCGGTGCGGGGACGGGCAAGACAAGAACTCTCGTTTACAGACTATCACGCTTGGTTGAGGATGGTGTTCAGCCGGATTCTATTTTGCTGTTGACATTCACAAGAAAAGCATCTTCAGAAATGCTGAGACGTGCTTCTACACTGCTTGATGGAAGATGTGAAAGAGTTTCGGGAGGTACTTTCCACTCATTTTCTCTTAATATACTCAGGAGATATTCAAAGATTCTTGGAATGGACGGCAACTTTAACGTTTTAGACCAGGGGGACAGCGAAGATACAATAAATTTATTAAGAACTCAAATGAGGTTCGATAAAAGCAAAAAAAGATTTCCAAAGAAAGAAACATTACTTAAGATTTTCAATCTTGCTATTAATCGCTGTCTTAATGTAGAAGATGTTTTGCTTAAAGACTTCCCTTTCTTCTTTGAGGAATTAGATAACATTGTCCAGATTGAGAAAGCATATTCAGATTACAAACAAAAATATAATATACTCGATTATGATGACCTGCTCTTGTATTTGTATAAATTACTTAATAAATTTCCTGATACAAAAAAAGAAATTAACAGAAAATACACTTACCTGATGGTTGATGAGTACCAGGATACAAATAAACTTCAACATGAAATCGTGAAACATCTGTCGGGTCCTAATGAAAATGTCATGGCTGTCGGCGATGATGCACAGAGTATATATTCATTCAGGGGTGCTGAATTTAAAAACATAATCGAATTCCCTGATTCATTCAAGGAATGTAAAATATATAAAATAGAAGAAAATTACAGAAGCACCCAGCAAATACTCACTTTGACTAATGAAATAATAAAGTCTGCTCCTTTTCAATATCAGAAGGAGCTGTTTTCAAGGAAATCTGCTATTGAAAAGCCGAAAATCATTACTTCTGAAAATGAACGTCAGCAGTCGCTTTTTCTCGTTCAGGAAATTCTTGAACTGAGAGAACAACAAATTCCTTTAGAGGAAATGGCTGTTTTATTCCGCTCAGCTTTTTTATCATTCGACCTTGAGATTGAACTGAATAAAGCAAATATACCATTCAAAAAATTCGGCGGGATGAAGTTTGTCGAAACAGCACATATAAAAGATATGACCTCATTTTTTAAAATACTATCAAATCCACGAGATGCGGTAAGCTGGAACAGGGCTTTGCTTTTGCTTGAAGGTGTAGGACCAAGAACTTCAACAAAAATAATCGAACAAATCACAGAAAAAGGTGTTGATATAACAAAATCACCTGACTTAAGCTGGATTCCTAAAGGCAGGGAATCTATAAACGGTATGTTTAAATTTATTAATGAAATAGGCATAGGAAAAATTAATATAGGAGAAAGAGCAAACCTTATAGCAGAATTTTACAAACCCATGCTTCAGAACAAATATGATGACTGGCAGAAGCGATGGAAAGACATTGAAATGTTCATCACAATTGCAGAAAGGTATAAATCAACAAATGAATTTCTGAATGATATGGCAATCGAACCGCCGATTGAATCTGTGATTGATATTGAAGAAGAATCGAAAGAAGATGAATACCTTACATTGACAACAATCCATTCTGCAAAAGGCTTGGAATGGAAAGCTGTGTTCCTTATTTGGGTTTTGGACGGCAGATTTCCATCATCAAAAGCAGCAGATTCTATTGACTCAATCGAAGAAGAAAGAAGGCTTTTTTATGTAGCATGTACAAGAGCAAAAGATTATTTATATTTGACATATCCCACAAATATATACGACAGGGAACAAGGAATAGTACTTTCTAAACCAACGAGGTTTCTCGATGGGATAGATGAAGAATTAGCTGAGAGGTTCGTACTGCAGGATTTTGAAGTTAGTGAAAATTAGTAAATTGAAAAACCGCTATAATTGAAATTTAAAAAGGAATTAAATGGAATTTGGATATAGAATAAAAAATGAATGGCTACTCGATGATGGAGTAACATTTCTGAACCACGGCTCATTCGGAGCTACTCCACTTAAGGTTTTGCAGGCAAAAGAGGAATTCGAAAGAAGACTTGAAAGAGAACCTTTTACATTTTTTATTGAAGAATATAATGTGCTACTAATAGAATCATTATCAAAACTCGCAAAATTTGTCGGCTCAAAAGAAGAAAACATAGTATTAGTTGAAAATGCAACAACAGGAGTAAACACTGTTTTAAGGTCATTGGAAAAAGAGCTAAAGCCGGGTGATGAAATTATAACTCCTAATCATGTATATCATGGCGTATGGAATACTATGAAGTTCATTGCTAATAGGACAGGTGCTAAAGCAGTTGAGTTTGATATTCCATTTCCAGTAGTAAATAATGAACTCATTATTGAGAAAATCATTAATCAAATAACCCCAAAAACAAAAATCATCATTCTTGACCATATTGCATCACCAACAGCTTTAATTTTCCCGGTTAAAGAAATAATTGAATTGTGCCGTTCAAAAGGGATAATTACAATCATAGACGGAGCTCATGCACCGGGAATGTTGGAGCTGAACATCGAATCACTCGGTGCTGATTTTTATACGGGTAATTGTCATAAGTGGATGTTTACTCCCAAAGGATGTGCATTGCTTTGGATTTCTAAAGAATGGCAAAGCAAAATTAATCCGCTTGTGATATCACTATTCCATGGGAACAGTTTTCAGGAAGAATTTGCCTGGACAGGAACTAAAAATCCGGCACCCTGGCTGTCACTTTCTCCTGCTATTGATTTTTATAATGCATTAGATTTCACTAAGGTAAGAGAATATAATCATAAACTGGTTTGTGATGCTACTGAATTAATTTGCAGTGAGCTTAAAATAAATGAGCATGCAAATTATGATATGCTTGGATTTATGTCGTCAATTGAACTTCCTGTGAAAATGAAAATTGATGAGAAAACAACTATGGAACTGAGAAATCACTTTATGAAAAAATACTGGATTGAATTGCCTTTTCATATATTTGATAATAGAATATTTTTCAGAATTTCAGCCCAGGTTTATAATGAGATAGATGATTATAAAAAACTTGTTTCAGCTTTGAAAGATTTTATTACAAAAAATAAATAATAATGGAAAACGAAAAGAACAATAACAAAAAACTTAGAATTTTATTCCTGACTGCGAGACTCCCCTACCCTGTAATAGGCGGCGACAGGCTGAAACCTTATAATATTTTATCTTATCTTGCAAAAAAGCATAATGTTACACTTGTTTCTTTTTATCAGGGAAAAAAAGTTCCTGATGAATATATAAATGAAATGAAAAAGCTTGGACTCGAATTATTTGTACTCCCTTTGAGTCCTGTCAAATCTTCTTTGAGGCATTTGATTAGAACTTTTTTTCGTTTTCCTCTTGAAATCGGATATTACACACAACCGGAATTTAAAAAAGTCGTTGATAATTTACTTCAAAAACAACATTTCGATATTGCTTTTGCTTTTTTTATGAGGACTGCAGAATATCTCAGGAATTATAGTATTAATAAAATACTGATGGCTGAGGATTGCAGAACTGTATATCAAAGGAGGTCATATCAAAGCACAAAGAATATTATACAGAAACTTACACGATGGTGGGAATACAAGCGGCTTCTCAAATACGAACCTGAAATTGTCAACCATTTTGACGTAATAACTCTTGTTACCGAACAGGATATATCATCAATGCAAACTCAGAACCCAAAGCCAAAATACAGATTACTCACAAACGGAACTGATATTAATAAATTCAAAATGCCTAAGCGATTCACCCAACGCAAGGATATTCTCTTTGCAGGAAAATTAGATATTTGGGCAAATGTACTTATGATTAGAGATATTGTAAAGAATATCTTTCCGATTATTCAATTGGAAATACCGGATTGCAAGCTAAATATTGTAGGTGCGAATCCATCGAACGAAATAAAATCACTTGAATCAGAAACAATAAAGATTCATGCTAATGTTCCTGAAATGGTTCCATTTCTGCAAAATGCAAGAGTGTTTCTCCATCCACATGTGGGAGGTTCAGGAATTCAGAATAAAATTATCGAAGCCATGGCTTGCGGTTGTCCGATTGTAACAACTACAACCGGAATACAGGGGATACAGGCAACTCATGGGAAAGATGTTATGATTGGAATCTCCCATCAGGAATTAGGAGAACATACAATTAAATTGTTGAAGGATGATTTATTTGCAAATCAAGTTTCAATGAATGCAAGATTGCTGATTGAAAGAACTCATTCATGGGAATCAGTTTTTGAGGCTTTAGATAAAATTATAAATGAAGTAATTGACGGCGTAAATATATGAAACGTAAAGCAATTTTTTTCGATAGAGACGGTGTTGTGAATTTCCGTATTGTCGGGAAATATATCAAATCAGCAGAGGATTTCAGGTTCATGCCTGATTTCATTGAATTTTTTAAGAAAATAAAAACCGCAGGTTATTTAACTATACTGATAACAAATCAGCAGGGAATCGGAAAAGGATTAATGACAGAAAAAGAGCTTGAGACAGTACACAACTTTATGCAAAGTAAATTAAAAGAATTTACAGGAAATAATTTTGATGATATATACTACTCATCAGAACTTGCAGAAAATAACAGTTTCAGACGTAAGCCTAATCCCGGAATGCTCCTTGAAGCAATAGAAAAATGGGATATAGATATAGAAAATTCATGGATGATAGGCGACAGGAAATCAGATGTTAAAGCCGGTAAAAGAGCAGGTTTAAAAACCATTCTATTGAAACCTGTTAAGAATGGCGATTTCCCTGAAGCAGACTTTCTTTTCAGGAACCTGGATGAGGTATATACTAACCTATTTAATAAATTGTTAAGTTAGAAAAAAAACTGCGTCAGGAGTAACTCCTGACGCATTCACATTATTATAAAAAAAATTAATTTCTGCTTTTGATTATCATCGAAACATCATTTGCAATCTTGAGATTGTATTCATAAGTCAATTTCTTGTAATTCACAAGGTCAACGATAGTACCAATCCAGCACAAGCCTCCGGTTAGTATATACAAGATTCCCATTCCTATTTGTTCGAGCAAAAACCTGTGGATTCCTGCAATACCCAAAAATCCGACAAGGCATGTAATCAAAATTATCTGCGGGTCTTTGCGCCGAGCCGAATAAATCATTGCAAATTGCTTAGCCTGGTCGTCGGATAAATCCTTGATTAAATGCTGGACATACATCAATTCTTCGCCTTCGAGCATCGGTAAGTAGTGAAAAACATCTGCCATAATACCTCCTTATTGTTCAATAATTTTATTTCTTAAAATCAAATTTCTTATTAATTGATATATTCTGTATAATATAATAATTAAAGCAATTGGACCTAACCAGTGGGCTTGGAAGGATTGTAATAAATTCCCATGTAGGAGATAGGAAATTGACATTCCTAAGCCGCAACCCGGACACCATTCTATACCGAGATTATGAAGAGGACAGAAGTTGAAATGTTGATGATTTCCTACATTTAATAAAGACAGATAAATAAGAGCAACTAACCAGAATATCAGTTCCGGTTCGAAATATTTTTTTAATGTATCGCTATGTAATAACTTGTTAATTATGTTTTTCACAATATGTTCGTATTATCTTTATAATTATACGGAGTTTTTTTTGAAAAGTTATAATTATTTTCTTTCATAGTCCTGAATAGGAATCAATATCAAAAACAACTTTGACTGATGAGGATGCAAATTTCTCATTATATATATCATAAACTTCTCTCAGAATTTGTCTTAAATATTTTCCTGATGGGTCATTTTTCTTATTGTTTTTTATAACAATTAATCTTCTAAAATTGTTCCTGACTTTGGGAATTACAGGTTCGACGGGGCCGAGTGCCAAAATATATTTTCTGTCATTCGGCAGCAAGCTTTTAAAATTTTCAGAACATTCACTAACTATTTTTGGATTTTTCCCCGAAAAAAGAATAACATTAAATCTTGTAAAAGGCGGGTAAAGAGCATCCTTCCTGGCTTTAATTTCATTTTCATAAAATTCCTCATAAGAACCGTTCAATGCGGATTGAATTGCAGGATGTTCGGGGTGGGATGACTGAATGAGAACTTCTCCTTCTTTCTCATTAGTACGTCCTGCCCTTCCGGAAACCTGTGTCAAAAGCTGGAATGTCCTCTCGGATGCACGAAAATCAGGAAGATAAAGCTGTAAATCGGCATTAACGACACCAACAAGAGTTACTCTATCAAAATCCAATCCTTTTGCAACCATTTGTGTACCTATAAGTATATCAGTCTGCCCGTTTGAGAATGCCTGGAGTATTTTTCTATGTGCATCTTTTCTCGAAGTAGTATCAAGGTCCATTCTTGCTATGACAGGCTTAATTTCTTTTTCCCTGAACCATTCGTTCAGGTCATCCTCGATTCTTTGAGTGCCAAAGCCCACTTCCTTCATCGGTGAATGTGAACACGCCTGGCATTTCTTTGAAGCATTTACTGTATAGCCGCAGTAATGACATCTCAATTGCCCTTTAGCTTTGTGAAAAGTCAATGAAACAGAGCAATTTTTACACATTGGTATATGTGCACATTCAGGACATTCGAGATAGACGGCAAATCCCCGCCTGTTCTGGAATAAAATCACACCTTCCTTTTTAATAACACGTTTTTCGATTTCCTGAAGCAGTGATTTTGTAAGAATACCTGTAACTTCACCTTTTTTTTTTGATTCAATAATATTCACAATTTCAATTTTAGGCATATTAGCATTATCTGCTCTTTGGGTGATGTTAAGAATCTTGTATTTACCTTTGTTTGTATTGTACATGCTCTCGATTGATGGTGTTGCAGAACCGAGAACGACAACTGCATTAATAATTTTTCCACGAACAAGAGCAATATCCCTTGCATTGTATTTGGGGTCAGGTTCGTTCTGTTTGAAGGATGGCTCATGCTCTTCATCAACAATTATTAGTCCTAAATTATCCAAAGGAGCAAAAATTGCAGAACGTGCTCCGATGACTATTTTAGCATCCCCTTTTTTAATACCTCTCCATGTGTCATATCTCTCTCCTTCTGACATACGTGAGTGAAGCACTGCAATTTTTTCACGGAAAACGGATTTGAATCGGTCAATCAACTGTGGAGTTAAAGAAATTTCAGGAACCAGGAGCAGAGCTGTTTTACCGGTTGAAATGACTTGCCTGATTGCATGAATATATACGAGCGTTTTACCGCTTCCGGTAACGCCATGAAGAAGAAAAACATTAAATATTGTTCTATTAAATCCTGCAATAATCTCATTTAAAGCCTTTTCCTGCTCATCGTTTAGTTGGAGCATGTTCTCGTCTCTTTGAGAGAGGGATTCTTTGAATTCTACAGTTTCAGAGCGGTCAACTTCAACCTCAACTACTTCAACAAAATTTTTTAATGCTAATGCATTTATTGATTGATAATTAGATTTAGTAGCTTTTATGGCATCGGTAATTAATACAGGTTTTTTTGATTCTAAATAATGTTGATTGATATAATTCAACAACAGAGACTGTCTGACAGACTTTTTATCTAATTCAATCAGAGCATTTTTGAATTTTTCATAATCATCTACTAACTCCTGAGAAAGCACAACAGCTTTTTGTGTTTTGGGAGCCAAGTCATCTTCGACCATCCTGTTAATTTTAACCCAGTTCATCTGCTCAAGTGCTTCGAGATGAGCCGCCACAGAACCTGAATTTAACTTATCTTCAAGGTGATTGATAGTAAGAAAATCATTATGTCCGGACAAAAATTGAATCAATGCCGCTTTTTTCGGAGATTTTTTATGGACTTCGAGTAATTCATTTTCGGTGGGAGAATAGACAAGTTGAACCTTAATTACACTTTTCGGGGACATTCCCGATGGAACAGCAGATTTCAAAACTATTCCCCACGAACAAAAATAATATTCCGCAATCCAATTAGTGAGTTCAAGCATTTCGTTTGAGAAAACAGGTTCGGAATCCAATAGCTCATAAACCGATTTCAAACCTTCTTTTTTATCATCCATGCAAAGTTCAACAATAAACCCTGTCAAAGTCCTCCTGCCGAAAGGTACAAGGGCTCTTCTGCCAACTAAGGTACTTTCATCTATGTCGTGAGAAATTCTGTATGAAAACAATTGATTTCCCGGAATAGGTATTGCTATATTTACTATTGATTGCATAATGGATTAATCAAGTAAAATAATATCTCACAAATTTAACAATAATAGATTTCGATTTATAACGTTTATTGTTTTTAATGAGCCGTTAATTTTGCACAGTATATAACATTAATATATTAATAATAATTACGGGAGAAGGCATTGAAGGACAAATTCGAAACTTTTCTAAGCGTTGTAGTTGAGAGAACAACTAATAAGTCAATCAAATGGGATGCAACCGATGACGAGGGTATATTCCGGTTGAATATT
>JAKAKE010000132.1 GCA_021824625.1 Bacteroidota bacterium
GTGTTTGTTAATTGGGACAATACAAAGGTTGCCACATGCAGTCTCGACGAAACAATAAAAATCTGGAGCATACCTCTGAAAAAAGAATTATTTACACTTAGGGGTCACCTTGGGGCTGTTAATAGCGTTTCTTTTTCAGGGAACGACAAGTGGCTTGCAAGCGGTTCAGCCGACATGACTGTCAGGGTTTGGGAAGTTGCCACAGGTAAACAGCTTGAAGTTTTGAAAGGACATACCGACCAAGTAATCGGTGTTTATTTCAGCCAGGACGACAGTTGCACTTTTATTGCCAGTACAAGCTTTGACAAGACAGTAAAGCTGTGGGATACACGTTTGGGCACTGAAATAAAGACACTAAGGGGGCATACTGAACCCACCAACAACGTGGCATACAGCTATGACGGGAAGTTTCTTGCTTCATGCAGCGATGACAAGACTATAAAAATATGGTCAACGGATTTACACACAAAAGAACCGATTATGACTTTGAGGGGACATAACTCACCCGTGCTTACTTGCCTGTTCAGCTTCGACAGTAAGGTACTTGTATCATCAGACATGGAAGGCTATATAAAAATATGGGAAATGCCTTCAGGCAAACTTCTTAGAACCATTAAAGCACACGATGAGCTTATCCAGGATGTGTCTTTTGCCGAGGATAATAAAACTATCGTGAGTGCTTCCCTCGATAAAAAGTGTAAGCTGTGGGATATAACAAACGGTAACAATCTTATGACATTCGATGCAAAAGTCGAGATTTGGTCTGTTGATTTAACAAGCGATGCAAGCGTAATTGTTCTCGGTTGTGCAGACGGTACAGTCAGATTTTTAACTAAAAGTAAATGATTAAGAAAGAAGGAGAAAATAATATGAAAAATATAAAAAGAATGACTGTTGTTTTTTTATTGGTTTTTACATTCGGCATATTTATGCAAAGTGTATCATTTGCTCAGCTTATAAACACCGTTGTCGCATTAACCGGCAATGTGTTTGACGGAATAAGCAAAGCTCCCGTTACTGCTTCAATCAAAATTACCGATGAAAACGGTAAAAGAGTTAACCAGACACGAAGTAATGCAATCGAGAACGGTGCTTACTACGTAACGAGCCTCAAGCCCGGGAAAACCTATATTGTCAATATCTCAAAAGAAGATTACTTCGATGAGAAATTTAAAATTACTCTTGCAAATACCGATAAATATGAGGAAATTTCAAGAGACTTCCTGATTAAACCAAAAATCAAGAGAGCAAAAATACCTCTCGCTGTTCCTCCGTTTGAGCTTAACAAATCCAAACTCAGATACGGAGCCGAAGACCTGCTCGAAGGAATGCAAAGTACACTCGTGAACAATCCTGATGTGAAATTTGAAATTGTGTGCTTTCCCGATAATGATAAAGACCCGAAGGTTAATCAAAAGTTGACAGATGAAAGATGCCAGTCACTTAAAGATTTTTTCACTGCTAATGGTGTCGAGAGCATGAGATTCAAAACACAGGGTTCGGCTACTACTGACCCATTGAAGCCGCCGCCAACCACCAAGATGGCAAAGGGTAAAAGATACATCGGTACTTCATATATTGTTGTAACTGATTTTTAATATTTGATAATTGACTTTTAAGCCATTCCTGAATAAAAAATGTTTGGGAATGGCTTGTTTATATGTTTTTAATTAAAAAAATGCACTTATTTTTGCAATAATAGAATTCACATAAACAAATTCAATTAAGGGGAAATAAATATGAAAAAAGCGATATTCTTATTATTATTTTCTTCATTCTTTATATATGCATACTCGGTAAGCTCAGGCCAGACCAAAGAACTAAGCATTAGCCAGATTGATAAACTTAAGAGTATTCCAACAAATTATTTCATTGGTTTATCATTTACAAACATGGTGCCACAGAAAGAATTTTTTGATAATCTGCCAAAGAGCGGACAGGGATTCTCAGTTTACGGAGGATTCAATGCCGACCCAATGCCCTTGGCGTTTGGATTGGAATTTGATTTTCTTTTCAATGGCAACAGTTCCAAACCCCGTGAAATTAATGATTCCTTCCCGACAATGCCGGGTTTAACATATACGCAAAAAGATACAGTATCAACTCAAAGTATGGTTATACCAATGAATATATTTGCAAGAATCCAGCCTGATATCATGGGTTATGTTTCTCCTTATGTTGAATTTGTTGTTGGATTGAATATTCTTACTTTATCACAAAATTATAATTCAAGTATCGAATTTGTCTGGAATAAACCTGATACGACTTATTTTGACACAAGTCAAAGCCGTTCGAGTTCTGCTTTCCATTATGGGGTGGGGGTAGGAGCTATGTTCAAGCTCGTTGATTTCGTCGGGTTGCCTGCAAGCCACTCCAGCCTGAACTTCGATATTCGTCTCAGATACTTGTTCGGCGGCGAGGCGTCATACTGGAAAACCGAGAAAGTTGATTTTGTAAATAACAAACCCGTTTTCAACGTTACCGAATATAAATCGAAAACCGATATGCTCATTTTTAATGCTGGTTTTGTATTCAAATTTTAAAATTCACAATTAATAACTCAAGTTACTCAGAAATTATTATCCTTTGTGTATTTAGTTCAATCCAAGAGGGATTGTCGTTAAATTCAGCTATGATTTATTATAGACATTCAACTCATATAGAGTTGTCTTTAATTTTAGCTGTTTTTTATTACAGACGTTCAATCCCGATGGGATTGTAATTAAAAAAAAGGAGTAACTCCATAGGAGTTAAACATCAGTAACCAAGACAAAATCAAAGCATGGATCCAACTCTGTAGGAGTTGAACATCATGTATTACAGAAGTTATATGTTTGCGTAATGTGAGTTAATAAATAATAGCAATCAGATATAATAATTTGATATTTGATGTAAAATTTCTAATCGGAGGTATCATTCAATCAAGTCATTTTTGATAGCGTAGTTTGTAAGTTCGGCATTTTTTTTCAAATCCATTTTATCGAGAATACGCATTCGGTGTGTACTGACAGTTTTATCGCTTATAAAAAGTTCGGCGGCTATTTCCTTGACGGCTTTCCCATTAGCCAACAGGCACATTATTTGAAATTCTCTTTCTGATAGTTTCTCATGCGGTGCAATAATATGGCCATTCTTTTTATTAAAAATCATTTTTTCCGCCAAAGAAGAAGAAATGAATTTTTTACCGGCTAAAACAGTTTTAATTGCAGAAGTGAGTTCCTCATACACGCTGTCTTTACTTAAATAACCGGAAGCACCTAATTTGAAAGCACGAATTGCATACTGTTCCTGCTTGTGTACACTAAGAATCAGAAAGATGCCTTTCTTTTTCCTGTCATATAATGTTTTGAGAATATCAAGGCCGCTAAGGTCTGGCATTGAAATATCCATGATGACCAAATCAAATTCATATTTTTCTAATTTATCGAGAGCCTCGTGTCCGGATGCCGCTTCTTCAATACTTGTAACCAAATCCATTTTTTTTAAAATCATTTTTAGTCCTTCACGAACAACAGAGTGGTCATCTGCTATAAGTACTTTCATTCGAGAGCCTATAAATTTATCGGATTTTTAAATTCAACCAAGTTCATTTTTGGAAAACGTTTTATCCCAATTCCTATATCAAACACTTAACTAAATTATTGAATTACACTAATTAAACCAAATAAATAAGTATTTATGTCGGATATAATCAATTATTTGATTTTTTATAAAATCATATACGCAACTAACTACGTAACTGTTGTTTCCTCAAATAGAAATTCCTTACAAGTAAATGTTTCGGCAAAAATAATAAATTTATAAATTATCAGTCGAAATATGAAACTACCAACTGTTACCAATTTTGAATTTGATTTCGAATACTTTTTGATTCTTTGTCGTAAGGTTTGTCGTGCCCAATGAACGTGTAAGCTGGATGACAGGGTCAAGTAATAATGGCAGCGGATATTCAATGCTAACTTCGTAGTTATTTGAAAAGTCGCCTACGTTACCGCCAACCTTCCATTTAGTTCCCAAAAACTGTGCTGTTAACTTAAGTGT
>JAKAKE010000006.1 GCA_021824625.1 Bacteroidota bacterium
TTCTTTGGAAAGATAAATCAAACAGTATTTATTGGGAAACAAAAACTTCAGAAGCAATTTCAAAAGAATCTTTAAGTTGGAAATATCCTACGCTCCCAGGATATATAAAAAATGGTATTTATTTATTTCAATGGAATAATAATGATTTATTAGCTAATGCATATATAAATATTGGATATGAAAAATCAAAACTTAATAAATATGAAGAATCAATGAAATATTATGATAAAGCACTGGAGATATCTCCAGATTTTTATGCGGCATGGATTAATAAATTAGGTGTTTTAAAAAAATTAGGAAAATATGAAGAAGGAATAAAAATAATAAATATTGCTATTGAAAGAAAACCAGATATTTTTGAATTATGGTTTATGAAAGGATTTTTTCTTGAAAAAATTGGAGAAAAAGAAGAAGCAAAAAAATGTTATAATAAAGTAGGAGAAATAGAACCTAATATCGCAATTGAAGAGTACAATCGTGGAAAATTTCGTTATGAATCTAATAATATTGAAGAATCAATAATATCTTTTGATGTAGCCCTAAGAATTAAACCGGATTTTGTTGATGCCTGGAATTATAAAGGGTATGCACTAATTAATTTAGGAAGATATGAAGAAGCAATAAAATGTTATGATGAAGCTATAGTTTTTAAATCTGATTTCTATGATGCGTGGCTAAACAAAGGAACAATTCTTAATCATTTGGGAAGATATGAAGAAGCCATAAAATGTTATGATGAAGTTATTAGAATAAAACCCGATTTACATACAGTATGGTGGGTTAAAGCATGTACATATGCTTTAATGAAAAATAAAAAAGATATGCTTGAAACCTTAAAAAAAGCAATAAAATTAAATCGTATTCATAAAGAAAATGCAACAACTAATGTAGATTTTAAACCATATTGGAACGACCTTGATTTTATTAACTTAGTAAAATAAATTGTTATGAGTTAATTGTTATTTTGAAAAATTGTTAAAAGAGGTTGTTATGAAAAAATATTTGATATTCATTTTAACTTTTCTTGTAATTAGTTTATTCTCATTTAATTTATATTCACAATCCTCAAAGAACGATTATAAAGGTATCGGTTTCTGGGCTCTCGACAAAGAAAAGGAAAGCGGCTTTGAAGTGAGTGATGAAGCATATATACTTCTTGATAGTATAGTAAATACTTGCAAATCAGAAATTCAAATCCCAACTACATGTTATTATGAAGAAGCATTTGCAATCCTTGACACAATCGGCTCGGTAATCAGAAGCTACAATATTGAATATGATACGCTAAAACTATTTTCAAAGGCATTGGAAATGAGAAAGATGGACTGCACTTTTTTAACTTTAACCTACTTAACTGTTGGCGAAAATTTATCTTTGCCATTATTTAGCATGTTAGTACCCAATTATGTTTTTGTTTATTGGAAAGATGATACCGAAATATACTGGGATGCTTCATTACATGAGAGGGTATCAAAGGAGTATTATATCAATTTTTATCATATCCGTGAAGAAGCTATTTCATCTCTTGCTTATCTAGTTGCATTGGACTACAATAAGTCCAAAAGTGAAGTTTATAATTACTTAGGGATTGCGAAAGCAGGTTTTAATAAAGATTATATAGGGGCAATAGCTGATTTCACAAGAGCTTTTGATATTAATCCGAAGTATGTCGAGGCTTTATTCAACCGTGGAAATATGAAGGTTTATTTAAACAAATATGAAGATGCTATTTCTGATTATACTCAAGCAATTAAGATTAATTCGGAGTTTGCTAATGCTTACTTCCTCCGGGGGATTGTTCAAGATAAATTAGGCAAATATGAATATGCTATTTCTGATTTCACAAAGGCGATTGAGATTAATTTTTCATTTGCTCTGGCATACTACAGCCGGGGGGTTACGAAAAATAAATTAGGCAAATACGAAGAAGCTATAACTGATTTCAAAGAATCAATTAAGTTAAATCCAAAACTTGCTGAAGCATACTATTCACACGGGATTCTGAAATATGAATCAGGTAAATACGAAGATGCTATTTCTGATTTCACAAATGCGATTGAAATTGATTCAAATTATGTTACAACATACTTTAATAGCGGAGAGATGAAATATGAACTTGATGATTGCAAGGGTGCCATCGATGACTTCACAAAAGTGATTGATAAAATTATTGAGATAGCCAAAACATACAATAAACGGGGGTATGCAAAAAATGAATTAGGTGATTATAAAGGTGCCATTGATGATTTCAAAAAAGCTTTTGATAAAAATCAAGAGATAGCTAAAATTTATTGTAAACGGGGGCGTTCAAAAAATGATTTAAGTAATTTCGAAGGAGCTATTGATGATTTCACTCATGCGATTCAATTAAATCCCAACTATGCTGAAGCATTTTTAAATCGTGGACTTGCTAAATATATCTTAAAAGACTATTGGAGTGCTATTGATGAATACACAAAAGCGATTGATATTGATTCAGAGTATTCTCAAGCTTATTTCTATCGTGGGATTGCATGGTATAAAGTAGAAAATAAAAGTGGTGGTTATGCTGATTATTCCAAAGTAATTGATTTGGGTAAAGATATTGAATACAATAAAGTTTTTTCGCTAAATGAGAAAAGAGAAAATGTTAATAGTAAACCTAAGAAAGTAAAACGTGATTTGGATTGTTACGGATGTTATATAAATCAATTCAAAAGAAATATTCGTCGCAATCCTGATCATGCTCATCCATACTATCAACTTGGAAGTGCATTATTATTAATAGATGATTATAAGAATGCTCTAATAAATATTAATATGGCAATAAAACTTGACTCAAACAGAGCTGATTATTACTATAATCGTGGACTTACAAAGTACAAATTAAATGATAATAGCGGCTCCCTTAAAGATTTCAATAAAGCTATTAAGCTTGATTCAAACAACGCTGATTATTATTATAATCGTAGTCTGACTAAGTACAAATTGAAAGATACAAGCGAAACTATTACAGATTTCAACAAAGCAATTGAGATTAGTCCAAAGTTTGCAGATGCATATTTAAATCGGGGAATTACGAAATTTTATTTAGAAGATATGCGTGGTTCAATTGATGATTTCACTAAAGTAATTGAAATTAACTCATATTATACTGATGCTTATTTTTATCGTGGGCAAGCCAAGTACAAATTAAATGAAAAAGGTAATGCTATTTCTGACTTCGATTATGTTATAGAACTTGAACCCAATCATTCAGCATATATAAATAGAGGAATTGCCAGATATGAATTGGGAGATAAAGAAGGAGCATGCAGAGATTGGAGTAAAGCCGGTGAATTAGGCTATATGGATGCCTATGTTCAAATAAAAAAATATTGCAAGTAAGAGCGGTTTTTTTCGTTGGATGAAGGGACATTCGGGGAAAGAATATGAGAAATAACTGTTATTCAGGTTAAATGAAGTATATGAGCAGAAAAGAGGTGTTTACGGGAGCCGCAGAATAACAAGAACTTTAAGGTCAATGAACCTAATATGTACAAGAATCAAATATCGAAGATGATGAAAAAGTATTGAATAAGGTCAAAGACAAAACGTAAATTCAAATTAATAACTGATTCTAAGCATAATCTAAGGGTTGCTCCAAATTTACTTGATATGAGGTTGAAGTGTACTTAAAAATTAGATACGAAGATAAGCCATAAAAATTGAATATCATAAGATGCCAGAAACTTAAAAATTGTATTAATTCATCTAAGAATAGGTATTGTTAAATAAGTAATTTGACTTTATCTTTCTATAATATAAAATATAGAAAATATATTGATAATTAGTAATTATTTGCAATAACCTGAAAATAATACTAAATTTAGGAAGTGGAAATACACAATTGACAAATAACTAATGATACTCCCGGAAGAATTTGCCAGACAGAATATTGATGCTCAGCTAATGCAGACAGGCTGGGCGATTCAAAACTATAAGCATATCAATTTGAATGCTTCTATTGGAATAGCAGTTCGTGAGTATCCAACTGATTCTGGGGAAGCCGATTATATGCTGTTTATCGAAGGAAATCCCGTCGGCGTGATTGAAGCAAAGAAGGAAGGCACTATTCTTTCGGCTGTACATGACCAGGCTGTCCGCTATGCTTCTGGAAGAATAAAATGGTTTGTAAATAATAAACCACTACCCTTTATATATGAATCCACAGGTAAAGAAACATTTTTTTCTGATAACAGAGACCCAAAGCCACGTTCAAGAGAAGTGTTTTCATTCCACAAACCCGAAACATTACAAGAATGGTTGAGCTATAAGGAATCTCTCAGAAGAAGATTGCAATTAATCCCTAAACTTGAATTGAACAATTTAAGGGATTGCCAATTCAGAGCGATTAACAACCTTGAAGAATCGTTTGCAGACAATAGACCCAAAGCCTTAATCCAAATGGCTACCGGAAGTGGTAAAACTTATACTGCCATTACTTCTGTTTATAGACTACTGAAATTTGCAGGTGCAAAAAGAATTTTATTCTTAGTTGATACACGGAACTTAGGTGAGCAAGCTCATCAGGAATTTCAGGCTTTTACTCCCCCGGATGACAAACGAAAATTCACTGAATTATACAATGTTCAACGGCTGAGTTCTAACTCCGTTGATAAAGACAGCCAGGTTTGTATTTCAACTATCCAACGTATGTATTCAATTCTTTGTGAGGAAGAACTGGATGATAGTTTAGAACAAACCTCATTAAACGAGATTCGGTTAAAAGATGAAAAGCCAAAAGAAGTGGTTTACAATCCCAAAGTTCCAATTGAATTTTTCGATTTTATCATTGTTGATGAATGTCATCGCTCAATTTATAATCTATGGAGACAGGTACTTGATTACTTCGATTCTTTCATCATTGGACTTACTGCAACTCCCGATGAAAGAACTTATGCGTTTTTCAATGAAAATGTTGTCAGTGAATACTCCCATGAAGATGCAGTTGCAGATGGAGTGAATGTCGGCTATGATGTTTACACAATTGAAACCGAGATTACAAAAAACGGTGCTGTCATCAAAGCTGAGCAGTTTATCGAAAAGAGAAGTAAATTAGACCGGAAAAAGCGTTGGTCCCAGTTGGATGAAGATATTGAATATACAGGGAAGGATTTAGACAGAGATATTGTCAATCAAAATCAGATAAGAAAAATTATTAGTACATTCAAAGATAAACTTAAAACAGAAATTTTCCCGAATAGAAATGAAGTGCCTAAAACTCTCATCTTTGCCAAAACTGACAGTCATGCAGATGATATTATTCATATAGTAAGGGAAGAATTCGCCGAGGGAAATGATTTCTGTAAAAAAATCACTTACAATACCGATAATCCAAGTGAAACTCTTCAATCATTCCGTAATTCATACAATCCGAGAATTGCTGTTACGGTTGATATGATTGCCACAGGTACTGACGTAAAGCCCATCGAGTGTGTTCTCTTTATGAGAGATGTGAAAAGCAGGAACTACTTTGAGCAGATGAAAGGCAGAGGCACAAGGACTTTAAATGAAGATGATTTGAGAAAGGTTACTCCATCGGCAACTTCGAGCAAAACACATTTCGTGATTGTTGATGCTGTCGGTGTTTGCAAGTCTGTCAAAACAGATTCGAGACCCCTTGAAAGAAAAAAGTCAGTTCCCTTGAAAGATTTACTTATGGGTGTGGCTCTCGGACAGCGTGATGAAGACACTCTTACATCACTCGCTAACCGTCTTGCACGTCTGAGCAGACAAATCACAGATGATGAAAATGAAAAAATTGAAGAACTGAGCGAAGGCAAATCAATCAATCAGCTTATTCACAGTCTGCTGGATGCTTACGACCCGGATAAGAATGAAGAACTAAAAATGTATAATGAAAAATGTAAAATGCAAAATGAGGAAGAAGAAAATAATTCTACATTCTCCATTTTACATTCTACATTAGTAAAAGAAGCTTGTCTGCCGTTCAGTAAGCCGGAATTGAGGAATTACATTGAAACCTGCCGTCAGACACACGAGCAGATTTTGGATAATCAGAATATTGACAAAGTGATTTTTGCAGGATTTGACGAGCAGGCAAAGGAGAAGGCACAGCAGGTAGTCCAGATGTTCAAGACATTCATTGAAGAAAATAAAAATGAAATGATTGCTCTGAGGCTCTTTTACAGCCAGCCATACCGGAGACAGACTCTCACTTTCAAAATGATTAAGGAATTGAACGAAGCATTGCAGAAGCCACCCTATGACCTGACAACCGACAAGCTTTGGTATGCTTATGAAAAGCTATATAGCGTGAATGTGAAAGGTAAAAGCATAAAAAGAATGTTGACTGATATTGTTTCCCTGCTTCGCTTTGAAATCGGCATTGATACCGAACTTGTGCCTTACAGCGACATAGTAAACTTTAATTTTAAAAAGTGGATATTCAGGAAGAATGCGGGTAATATTCAATTTACCGAAGAGCAGACGGATTGGCTTCGCATGATAAAAGACCATATCATTGCATCAGTCAATATCGAGAAAGAAGATTTCGACAACACACCATTTGCCGAGCATGGCGGATTGCAAAAGGTATGGAACTTATTCGGCAATGAACTTGATAATATAATTGAAGAAATGAATGTGGAATTGGTAGCGTGAATTGTCAATTAATAATAAAAAATTAAGAATGAAGAATTGAATGTTGAATGTATAATGCAAAATGAAAAATGAAAAATTGATAATATTATTGAAGAAATGAATGTGGAATTAGTAGCGTGAATTAGTAATTATTAATTAAAAATTATGAATCAAGAATTACAAAACCAGAAGGTAGATATTATTGTTTCTACATTAAAAGCTTCGTTTGGATATGTACCTTTGGCTGGTGGTATTTTAGCAGAAGTAATAGGGAATATCATCCCTAATCAGAGAATTGACAGAATCGCTAATTTAGTTGGAATTCTAACAGAAAAAGTAAAAGATATTGAAGAAGATATTATAAAACAAAAAATGCAATTATCTGAATACGTTGATTTATTTGAAGATTGTTGTTGGGCTGTGTCCCGTGCATTAACTGTTGAAAGAAAAGAACATATAGCAAATGTATTTGTTAATGGTTTAAAGGATGAAGAAGTCAATTTATCTAATCATAAAAGAATACTCAATATTTTAAATCAACTAGATGATATTGATTTAATTTTTATTAAATATTATATATTATCAACCTGGATGCATAATGAGGCAAGGGAATATTTTTATTTACATGAAGAAATACTAACGGAAAAAAAGGTTTATTTAGGTGCTGGAGCTGAGCAACATTATGACCGGGAATATTACTTAATGCACAAAAGACATATATATAGTCTTGGTTTAATTGAACATGATAAAGATGCAACTCAAGTTGAACAAAATGAATTTAAGAAACTAAAAGCAACATGGCTATCTGTTTTAGTCTTAAATGAAATTGGTCAATTGCCAGAGGATTTCCCTTACAAATAAAAAAATCGTATTAAAAATAATTTGAATAAAAATATGAAACTAAAAAGAGTAAAAATATCTGGTTTCCGTTCAATTAATAATGAGATTGAAATTGAATTGCCTCAAATCTGTGCAATAATTGGAGCAAACAACGTTGGGAAAAGCAATATTCTACTTGCAATCCACAAAGTGTTAGGAAGAGATTGGATAACAGTAAATTCTTTTGACGAAGAGGATGTATATAACCAAGAACCTGATAAAGATATAACTATAGATATTGAATTTGAAGAACCATTTCTATATGAGCAATTTATTGGTTTTCCAATTGAAATTCCTAAAATACAATTTCATTATACTAGATATAAAATAGGTGAATTCAAGGGTCAAAGAAGATTAGAAAAGAGTTGTTTAACATTAGCAAATAAAAAAGCCTTTGGTTACAAAAATAAACCAAAAAAAGGTGAACAAGCACAAATGATTCCTTTAACGACTATACCTCAAGAAATTCAAGAACAAATACCAGTTATATATATTTCTTCAGATAGAAATCTTAAAAATCAACTACCATCGGCTAGAAATTCTTTATTAGGTTTACTTTTAAAAGAAATAAATACGGATTTTTTAAGAGATGATAATATAATTCACATCAACAATAAAAAAGATGAACAAATTGATATAACAAGAAAAGACAGATTTAATCAGTGTATCAAGTCAGCTATTGAATCTTTAAGAACAGATGAATTTATTAAATTGGAGAAATCAATTAAGAATAATGCATTAAAACAATTAGGTTTTGATATAATTCATGACTCTGAAAAATTAGACGTGTTTTTTAATCCATTGACATCATTAGATTTTTATAAATCATTAGAAATATGGGTTAAAGAAAATGATTTCAAAATAAATGCGACTGAATTAGGAGGCGGATTTCAAAATGCTATAGTTATTGCAATTTTGAAAGCATTTGAAGAAAGGAAGAAACAAGGTGCAATATTTCTTATTGAAGAACCAGAAATGTTTCTTCATCCGCAGATGCAAAGGTCATTTAACAAAACATTGAGAGAAATTGGTAAAACAAACCAAGTTATTTACATAACTCATTCACCAATATTTTTAAGTATACCGAATTTTGATGAGATTATTATTGTTAAGAAATCAAATAATGGTACATATGTTCAAACTTCAACATTAAAATTTGATTCAAGAATTAAAGAAAAATTTATTAAGGATTTAGATCCAACAAGAAATGAGTTATTCTTTGCTAAAAAAATATTGTTTGTTGAAGGTGATACAGAAAAATTAGCAATATCAGAATATTCAATAAGATTAAGTTATGATATTGATAGTCTAGGTTCAACAATTGTACAAGTAGGAGGTAAGAGAAATTTAATAGATTATATTACCTTGGCTTTATCTTTTAAAATGGAAATAGGAATTTGTTATGACAAGGATAGTTCAGATTTCATAGATAAAAAAGAAGAAGAATTGGAATATAATAAAGAACTTGATAAATTTATTAGCAAGGGTGTAAAAGTTTGGTGTTTTGACAAAAAATTTGAAGATGAATTAAAAAAAGAATGGGGTGATAAAGAATATCAAAATTATTGTCAGAAATATTCTGGCTTCACAAAAGCAGTTAGGGCTAGATTATTTGCAAACGATAATAAAATATCAATACCAAGTTTTATTAAACCTATTGTTGAATGGTTAAAAACCAATCAAGAGATTGAAAATGAAATTGAAATTGAAAATGAGCAATTGTTCAAATTCTGATAAATTTTTGGTTTATTGAGGATTGTAACAATGATTAATAAAAAAGATTATATAAAGTCACCTATATGTCATTAGGAATAACACCATCAGAAATAGTTGAATCAGGGAATCAAGTTTTATTATGCAAGCATGAATCTTGGAAAAGAGTCAAAATATTAGATATTGCTAATGTATTAAATGGTTTTGCTTTTAAATCAAATAAATTTAATTCATCAACTGGGAAACCTATTATTCGAATTAGAGATGTCGGGAAAAAAGAAAACGAGACGTATTATGATGGAGATTGGGAAAAGACATATTTAATTAAAAAAGGTGATATACTTGTTGGTATGGATGGTGATTTTAGATGTGCAATCTGGCAAGGTAAAAATGCATTATTAAATCAACGGGTTTGTAAAATTGAATTAATAAGTAAATTTTATAACAAATCATTTTTTGTATATCTTCTTCAACCTTATCTTGATGCTATAAATAAAGAAACATCTTCAGTAACAGTTAAACATTTATCTTCATTTACAATATCTGAAATACCAATCCCCCTGCCTCCTCTCCCCGAACAGCACCGCATAGTTGCAAAGCTCGAAGAGCTTTTCAGCGAGCTGGATTCTGCCATTGAGGCTCTCAGGAAAGCGAAAGACCAGGTTAAGACTTATAAGCAGGCGGTACTGAAAGCGGCGTTCTCCGGGAAATTAACAATTAAGAATGAAGAATTAAAAATTAATAAAGAGACGGGTTTGCCGGAGGGGTGGAAATGGGTGAAGGTTGGAGATATTTGCAATGTTGTTAGGGGAGGTTCACCTCGTCCAGCAGGAAATCCTAAATATTATGATGGAAAAATACCTTTTTTAAAAGTAGCAGATATTACAAAAGACAATGAGATATATCTAAAATCATTTCAATATACAATCAAAGAGGCAGGTCTGTATAAAACAAGACAAATAAAACCAAATACACTATTGCTTTCAAATAGTGGTGCTACACTTGGAGTTCCGAAAATTTGCATGATTGATGCTACTATGAATGACGGTATTGCTGCTTTCTTAGATTTGGATACAAGAAGTATTCTTTATTTATATTATTTTTGGCTTAGTAAAACACTTGAGCTAAGAAATATAAATATGGGTGCCGCTCAACCTAATTTAAATACCAGTATTATAAAAAATGTTGAAATACCATATTGTTCTTTTAAAGAACAAAAGCAAATAGTATCTGAGATTGAAACACGTTTTTCAGAAGCAGAGAATTTGGAAAAGACAATAGATTTAAGTTTGAAGCAGGCAGAAAGCCTTCGGCAGAGCATATTGAAGAAAGCATTTGAAGGACGGCTTGTGCCACAAAACCCGGATGATGAGCCGGCTTCCCTCTTGCTTGATAAAATCAAGCAAGAGAAATTAAGAATTAAAAATTCACAATTAACAATTAGGAAAGGAAGGATGAAATGACCTTTTTTCAAACACTATTAATAGCTTGCATTCCAGCATTCTTAGTAGCATGTGTTTCAATTATTGCAAATATAATGCAGTATTTATCTTTTAGAAGAGAACTTATGTCTGAAAGAGCTGCAAAACATTATTTAAAACATAAAGGGTACACTGATAGGTCTTTTGAGACTTTAAAGAAATACTTAGGTGGGTGGGATAATGATGAAGATGAACTGCGAAGAATTTTAGTAAGAGCCGGTGCAGTTAGAAGCTATGATAAAGACGGTAAAGAATGGTGGACCCTACTATCTCGGATGGATGAAAACATAGAGAAAAAAGAAAAAGAAAAGGAAAAGAAAAATTGATTATTTGTAAAAAACTAAATCAGAACAAACCTATCACTACTCTTAAAGAATGGGAGTTAGCTTTCTATACTTCTTACAAAGCACACCAATGGAAACAAAAGGATAGAAGTGCTTATCAAACTGCTATACATTGGCTCTTAACAATTCCTGTTGAATTTAATGAATTGATAAAAAATCTTAATATAAAGATTAATGTAATATCACCAGAACATATTACACCTCTGGATGATTTCAAAGGTAATAGCAGAAATCATGATTTATGTTTATTAGGAAAAAATACTAAAAATGAACCTATTATCATTTGTATAGAGTCAAAAGTTGATGAACCATTTGGTAAAGAAATCGGATTGTACTATCAGGAAATACAAGATAAGAAAGCTAAAAATTTACCATCAAATGCGGATTCAAGAATTGATTCACTATGTGAAGTCTTTTTCAAATCACCAAATAGCAAGAGGGTAAGATTTATCAAATATCAACTTTTAACAGCTATTGCAGGCACAATAGCTGAAGCAGAAATAAATAAAGTTAAAACCGCATATTTTTTTGTACAGACTTTTTTATCAAATAATATGGATTCTAAAAAACATAGACAAAATCAAAGAGATTTAGATTATTTAATTAAAATTTTATCAAATAACAAAGTTGGTATTTTGCACAGCGGAGAAATTGTTGGTCCTTTTAATGCATTAAATGGTTCTAATAATATACCAAAAGAAATTGATTTGTATATAGGAAAATATTCGATAAAGATTTAAAAAATAAAGGAGGAATTATGTCAATTTATTTAAGTTCATTTTACCCGTTAATATGTACTAAAAAAGGGAAGGAAGCTGTATCAAAAAATCCACTTTACCCCTTTATTGATGGCTCTTGTCGCAGAGAACCGGATTTTGAGAATAAATTTCCACCCATAACCGGACTTTGTCGTCCCGGCTTTGCTAAACGACTTAATCCAGATGATTTAATAATATACATCACTAATAAAAAGGGAATTGGTAGTCATTATCTGGTAGCAATTCTTAAAGTAATTGATACAACCATTAACCACAAGAAAACTGAGCAGTGGTATAATAATAAAAAATTAAAAACTCCGAATAATATTATGGTGAATTCAACAAATCCTAATTCTTTAGATAAAACACACCAAATAACAGGTTGTGAAAAATGTATCAAAGATTCAGAAACAATTAAACAATGGGATAAAGAATATAATGAACGTGCAAGATTAAATCCTAAAGTAGCTATTTGCGAAGTATGGAAGAAACATTTATATTTAAATAAACCAACAGAACTTAATGATAAAAATTTAAATAAAATATTTACTTCAGGTCATGGGACTATGAATCCTCATACATTGACTGATATTGAATGGAATAAATTTCAAAATTGGTTAAATTCAGCAATTACAAAATCAAATTATTAAATATTAGATATGGCAAATAACCATTCGGCAAATATTGTAGCGAAAGTATGGAACTACTGCAACATCCTGCGTGATGACGGTGTCAGCTATGGGGACTACCTTGAGCAGTTAACTTTTCTCCTGTTCCTGAAAATGGCTGACGAATACACAAAACCGCCATATAACAGAAAGATTGATATGCCTGCAAAGTACAATTGGGTGAACCTGACAAACAAAAACGGTGCTGAACTTGAATTACATTACATTGACACATTGAAGACACTCGGCACTCAAAAAGGAATGCTCGGTCAAATCTTTTTCAAGGCACAGAATAAAATTCAGGACCCAGCAAAACTTTACAAGCTGATACAATTAATCAATGATGAATCTTGGGTGGGACTCGATATTGATGTAAAAGGTGAAATCTACGAAGGTCTGCTTCAAAAGAATGCTGAAGACACAAAAAGCGGTGCAGGACAGTATTTCACACCACGTGTTTTGATTAGGGCGATAGTTGAGTGTATCCGGCCTGAACCAAACAAAACAATTGCAGACCCGGCTTGCGGTACCGGTGGTTTCTTCTTGTTGAGCCATGATTTTTTATCCAAAAAAAATAAGCTTAACAGGGATGAAATAAATTTTCTGAGATATAAAACATTCCAAGGTTGGGAGATAGTCCACAACACTGCAAGATTATGTGTTATGAATTTGTTTTTACATAACATCGGTGATATTGACAAGAATCCGACAATATCACAGGCAGACAGCCTAATCGCCGACCCCGGTGACCGTTTCGATTATGTGATGACCAATCCGCCCTTCGGGAAGAAAAGCAGTATTACAATCACAAATGAGAACGGCACACAAGGCAAGGAAACATTGACATATAACAGGCAGGACTTCTGGGCAACCACATCAAATAAGCAGTTGAACTTCATTCAGCACATCAGGACGATGCTGAAAATAGACGGTAAAGCGGCAGTAGTTGTACCTGATAACGTATTATTTGAGGGCGGTGCAGGTGAAACTATACGTAAGAAACTTCTTGAAAGCTGTGATGTGCATACTCTACTGAGACTGCCAACCGGTATTTTCTATGCACAGGGAGTTAAAGCGAATGTAATCTTCTTTGATAACAAACCAGCCAGCAAAACAGCATGGACAAAGGAACTGTGGATTTATGACCTGAGAACTAATCAGCATTTTACATTAAAGACACAGCAAATGCAGTATGAAGATCTGACGGATTTTGTGAAATGTTACAATCCAGAAAACCGATTCAAACGAAAAGAGACAGAGCAGTTCAAGAAATTCACTTATGAAGAATTGATTGCACGGGACAAAACGAATCTCGATATATTCTGGCTGAAGGATGAAAGTCTGGGTGACCTCGACAACCTTCCCGAACCGGATACGATAGCACTTGAAATAGTAGATAACATTGAAACAGCCCTGAATAGTTTTAAGGAGATTGTTTGGGGATTGGGAGAGTAAAAAGTCAACAAATAAATTTAGTGAAAAAACTCCATATCAACTGTATGTTATTTATATGTTATAAAAATAAGTCTCTTGTAAGTAATTGATTTACAAGAGATTTATGATTTTAAAAGTGGAGATGGCGGGAGTTGAACCCGCGTCCGAAGAGCATCGCCCAAAGCCGCTACATGTTTAGTCGTTTTATGATTTTCGCAGTATGCTTGTCCAAACGACAGGAGTCATACCGTTATCTCCCTTTATCTCGCCTGAACCCCGGGAGAAGTGATTCAAGCCATCCTGTCTTTTTGCGACACCCGAAAGAAAGCGGACAGGCACAATCTCTGCCGGATGTTAGCTGCCTTTTGAATTACGCAGCTAATGCGTAGTTATAATCTGCGTTTTTTATTTACCGGTTGAATTTACGAGCGCCACCGATTGAGCTCGACATGCTGCTTGTGGATTCAGTCACCCCGTCGAATCCGTTACATCCCCAGATTATCGTGAGTATATACGATTTATTTGTAAATTTATTTGTTTATGATTTGTTTTAACAACGATACGATTTTCAAATACTTCTTTGTGTAACTAATTTTGCGAAATGTTCATAAGACCTATCATAACTTCGCTCAGCGTCGGAGGGAAAAAAGCATGCCGGAAGTTCTCTGCTGTTTAAATGATAGTTTATGCAATCACAGCAGTTGCCCTTTCTCGAGCATGGATTATATGTACAGTTACATCTTTTTAAATTTCTTTCAATTTTGCAATCCATTAAATTGTCCTTATTATTATTTATTAGTAAGTAAACGATGAAAGTTATTAAAGAAATCAATTTCAATCAAATTTAAGAAATCCTTTTATACTCTTGTTGTATTAATTCAATTTCTTCAGGTAATAAAGTTTTGTTTCTTCTCTTCATCACAATTTGGGCTGTTTCCAAGGCTTTATCTATTTTGTAATGCGAACATCCTTTCGTTCCTCTCCATGCAAAAGAAGGAATTACATTTGGAAGAAATCCATCTGCAACGAGTATACCGAATATTCCTGACGTTGTGCCGGTTGTAAATGCCGTATTGATTGCAGATTTTGTGTGGTCGCCGCAAAGCAGTCCCAGGAACATTCTTTCAGTATTTATTTCTCTGTCTCTCAGTTGAACTTTAACCGTTCCATAAGTATTTTTCAGGTCTGAAGTATTTGTACCGGCACCGAGATTCACCCATTCGCATAAGTATGAATGTCCTAGGAATCCTTCATGTTGTTTGTTTGTATATGATTGAATAATTGAGTTTTCAATCTCGCCACCGGCCTTGCACCAAGGTCCGATACTTGTTTTACCAAAAATCTTAGCCCCGGCTTTTATTATCGAATTATTACCAATGAAACATGTCCCATATATTGTAGATTGTGGCATGATTGTTACATTCTTACCAATAATTACAGGTCCTTCTGTAGCATCAATCACAACAGTAGGTGCAATACTCGATGATTTATCAATTATAATATTATCTTCATTTATTAAATAAACACCGGAATTTTTTAACGATTTAAAATCTCCGTTATTTTCAAAAAATCTCGAATCATCTTCGATTGCTGATGAATTATTTTCAATTGCATCCCAGAGAAAGTTGATTACTTTCGGCTCATCAATATCAATCTGTGGAAGCACATTCGCAAATTCATATAAAAATTTAGGTAGAAAATTCTTGTCGAAATCTGTAGGATTTATTAACTCATTCTTTGGTATATAAGCGGCAATCGGCAGGTTTTGGTATCTGAAAACGACCGATTTTTTTTCATTATTTTGGGATTGGAATTTATCATATTCATTTTTAATAATATCCCAAAATGCTTTATCAGGTAAAAGTGCCGAATTACAAATTAGAATATTTTCTTTTCTTATGTCCTGAGGTTTGTGTTCGTATCTTGCAAGAAAGGAATTAACATGTTTATCTCTGCCCTTATAGATTATTCTTGCTTCAGGAAATTGCTTTTGAACTTTTTCAAAAAGCATAAAAGCACCGCATCTGATTTCCCATGCACAGTGCAGGATAGAAAAAGGGTAGAGGTAATCTACCCTTTCGGATTCAAAAAGTAAAATTGATTCAACATTCATTTTAAAATGCTATTTTACATCTAACAATTCAACTTCGAATATTAAAGTAGAGTTTGAAGGAATCTTGCCGATTGCCCTGCCGCCATAACCAAGTTCAGGTGGAATGACAAGTTTTCTTTTTCCTCCAACTTTCATGCCTGCAACTCCTTCGTCCCAGCCTTTAATGACTCGTCCTTCACCAAGGTCAAAGTCGAATGGCTGGCCTCTGTCAACAGAACTGTCGAATTTTGTTCCATCGGTAAGAGTACCGACATAGTGTACTTTTACTTTATTGCCGGCTTTTGCTTCAGTTCCCGTTCCGACAACGATATCCTGATATTGCAATCCTGATGGAGTAGTAATCATTTCAGGTTCCCCTTTCGTTTCTGTTTTAGTTGTTGTTGTTGTGCTTGTGCAAGCAATAAAAATAATTGCAAGCATCAAAACCGTTACGGTTGATAATATTTTCATAAGTACCTCAAAATTTAATTAATACCGGTTATTTGTTCCTTTTTAATGCCATTATTTCTTGAATTTCTACTTTTTTTTCTTTTAAGAACCTCTTTTATAAAACTAATGAATAATGGTTGTCCTGATACAGCTCTTGATTTTAATTCAGGATGAAATTGTGTGCCAAGAAACCACGGATGGTTTTTCAGTTCTATGATTTCCACGAGCTTTTGGTCGGGTGACAATCCACTCATAATCATGCCTTTTTGCTGAAGAATTTCTCTGAAATTATTATTAACTTCATACCTGTGCCTGTGTCTTTCAGAAATAAATTCCTGCTTATAAGAATTATAAGCAATTGTCGAATTAATCAGTATACACGGATATGCACCCAACCTCATTGTACCGCCTTTATTCTTAATTTTCTTCTGTTCCTCCATCAAATCTATGACAGTATTTTTTGTAATTTTATCAAACTCATAAGAATTTGCATCTGTCAAGTTACAAACATTTCTCGCAAATTCAATGACCGCACATTGTAAACCCAGACAAATTCCGAAAAATGGAATTTTATTTTCTCTGACATATTTTATTGCGGCGATTTTCCCTTCAATACCTCGTGAACCAAAGCCGGGCCCCACAAGTATTCCATCCAATCCTTGCAGTACTTCTGCTACATTTTCATCTGTTATGTCTTCTGAGTTTTTTAATTCGACATTAACTCTGGTGTTATTTATCGAGCCGGCATGTATAAAAGCCTCAATAATACTTTTGTATGAATCCCTGTATTTTGTGTATTTACCAATCAAACCAACTGAAACTTCATGTTTAGGATGCTTGATTTTCTGAACAAACTTTGACCATGTCTTAAGATTCAGATGATTAAACGGCATCCTGAGTTTCTTTAGAATAAGTTCAGTCATTGCACTTTTTTCGTATAAGAGAGGAACTTCATAAATTGTGTTTTCGACATCTAATCCGTCAATGACCGCTTCTTCACTAACATTACAGAATAAAGCTATTTTCGAGCGTTCTTCCTTAGTTAATTTTGTTTCGGTTCTGCAAATTAAAATATCGGGTTGAATACCATATTCCATCAATGTTTTGAAAGAGTGTTGTGTGGGTTTGGTTTTTAATTCACCCGATGACTTAATGTAAGGGACATAAGTTAGTAAAATATTTAATGCATTAAATTGCCCCCGTTCTATAGTGAACTGACGTATAGCTTCCAGGAAAGGTAAGGATTCAATATCACCGACAGTACCGCCGATTTCACAAATCACAAAATCAAACTGTCCTTCATGTGCCAGTATCCTCTTTTTGATTTCATCCGTTATGTGAGGTATTACCTGAACCGTTTTCCCAAGATATAATCCTCGTCTCTCCTTTCGGATTACTTCATAATAAACTTGTCCCGTTGTGGTATTATTTGATTTATTAAGCGATTCGCCCAGGAATCTTTCGTAATGACCAAGGTCGAGGTCTGTTTCTGCTCCGTCGTCGGTTACATAAACTTCACCATGTTGAAATGGATTCATTGTTCCTGGGTCAACATTGATGTAGGGGTCAAGTTTCATGATAGTTGCTTTATAACCTCTTTGCTTTAAAAGAAGTCCAATAGAAGCAGAAGCTATACCCTTTCCGAGGGAAGACAGGACACCACCCGTAATAAAAATATATTTTGTCTGTTTCGACTTATGTGCTTTGGAAGCCATATTACCCTTTTAATGATGAAAAATGAAGGTTGTACTTACGGGATTACAAATTACTGAAAATTGTTCAATGAAAAAAGATAAGTGGAAAATTTTTTTCAAATTAATATTTATGGAATTGGTGTTTTTTTTATTAAGTTTATAAAAGTCTTCATTTTAAAATTAATAAATTGTTATAATAAGAAGGTAAAATGAATTTTAATAGTATTTATTGCATGAATAAAAACAAGAAAATCGGAGTTTGGTGTGCCTGGGATGATCAGGATGGAGACGGATTAGGACGAATACGAACAAGTATTTTAATTGCAGACTGGAAAACAGAGGAAAATCATGGAACAAACTTTGATTCTTAGCTAAAGATCCTAATGGTTTTAACTATGATTATCCTGTTAATTTAATTAAAAATAAATAATGTTTAGTTCCGTTAATAATTATGAATTAATTTTAATAATAGAATAAATAATTAGAGATTAAAAAACATTTAATCAATAGATTAAACAAACAAGATTAAAAACAAATAAGGGAATGTTTTATGCGTAAATTAACAGTAATTTTAACTATTGTTGCAGTGTTTGCAGCATTTCAATCATCAGCTTTAAGCCAGAATAAATATGTTGGTAAAAAGGCATGTGTTATGTGCCACTCAACCGAAAAATCCGGTAAACAGGCTGAAATATGGGCAAAAAGCAAACATTCACAAGCTTATACAACTCTCACTACTGATAAGGCAATCGAGATAGCTAAGTCCAAAGGAATAGCAAATCCTGCTGAAGCACCGGAATGTCTTGAATGTCATACACTTGGAAAGACAGTTGACCCTGCTTTATTCGATACTAAGTTCGACATTAAAGACGGTGTTCAGTGTGAAACTTGTCATGGACCAGGTTCAGGGTACAAATCAATGCCGGTTATGAAGGATAAAGCTAAAGCAATAGCTGCCGGTTTGACTGAATATAAGGATGAAGCGGCAATCGAAGCATGGTGCAAGACTTGTCATAATGAGAAAAGTCCATCATTCAAGGATTTTGTTTTTAAAGAGAGATGGGAACTTATTAAACACCCGAAACCAAAATCAGAATAATTATTTGAAAACTGTAATAAAAACCCGCAACATAATAGCGGGTTTTTTTATTTTCGATTTAGAAAAATATTAATATTTGTTTAAATTAGCTTCGTTTATCAAGTCCAACATAATTTTTATTCATTTGGAATGAATTTGATTTTAAGAAAAAATATTTTTTCTATTATTATGCTATTGTTTTTTTCAATGAGTGTGATTGGCAGTATATCATGTTCATCGGGAAATGATAAAACAATTACCTTTCTTCATTTTTGTAGCGGGGCTCAAGAGAGAAAAGCACTTGAGAATTTAATAGTTGATTTTGAACGTAAAAATAATTGTGAAGTTAATCTTTTATATTATGATTATACTAAGGGCCCAAATGAATTAATTTCAATAATTAAGGGCAAACAATTATGCAATGTCCTTGCAATCAAATCTGAGTGGCTTGCTCAAATACAAAGCAATGGATTATTAGCCGGTTTTTCGGAGGTTCAAAATAATGACACAGCTTATTATAATTTTTTAATGGAATATTGTAAAGATGGAGGGAAACTATATTGTCTGCCTTGGCTTGTGAACACAAGGCTAATTTATATTAATCGAAAAATAACCGATGAAAATAAAATAGAAAAATCTCCTAAGGATTTCCAATTCCTTCTTAATTATTCCGAGTTGATAAATAATCGTGGAAAATATTATGGATGCGGACTTGTAGGGCCTAACAAGCAGGCTATGTTAAAGAACATGATGCCGCTGATATTTTCGTTTGGAGGTACTTTGATTGACAGTGCAGGAAAACTTGATGTAAGCAAAAATATTAATTCAGCGGGTTTATATTATTATCTGAAACTAAGCCACTCGTGCTTTATTGAAACCAAAAGGGAAATAGAAAATCAATTTATCAAAGGAAACATTGCATATTGTATATCAGATTTATCTTTACTTCAAAAGATTATCGAAAAAAATCTTTTGCATGATTTCATTATTGAACAAATTCCAAAGAACGGGAGCACCCCGGGTATTTCTTATTCGGATGCTGTAATGCTTGGAGTTTGTTCCAAATCAACAAACAAGGAATTAGCTTTAAAATTTATTAAAGAGCTTGCCGAATGGAAAACAAAAAATAGTTTTTCAATAGATTTTTTAAAATATGGAGTACCGGCACAAAAAAACTACTTATTCAATTTTGGCGGGAACTTTTTTGATTTATCAGAAGCCGGTATCAATTCTGTACTGAGCAAACAAATCATAAATTCAAAATCAGCCCCCAAAAATAATAGATGGTTCGATATAGAATCCATAATTGAAAAAGAAGTTGAAAAAGCAATTTATTCTGAAAAATCTGTAGAAGGTTCACTTAAGGATGCACAAGAAGAAATTACAAATTTCTTAAGAAGAAACAAAAATTAGTTATAATTTACTTTTGTAAGAATAAAATAATTTATTTTGTTTTATTAATAAATATTATTTTAAATTTAATTATATAATCGTCATATTAATTATCGTGATATTAATTAATTAAATGATAAATATTTCTAATGCTATGAAAAAAATAAATTACGAACCTAATAACTTACCCCTAAAATCTTATGGCTCAGCCAAGCTGATAGCCGTTGTTGACGATGAAGCGGATATCGTTGAATTGTTGAGAATAAATCTTGAAAAAGCCGGATTTAAAGTTAAAGGCTTCGAGAATGGAGCAGGATTCCTGAATTTCTTAAAAGTGAAAACTCCTAACCTTGTTGTCCTTGACCTTATGTTACCGGATTCTGATGGATTTGAAATATGCAAATATCTTAAAAAGCAGGATAAATATGATTCCATTCCTGT
>JAKAKE010000179.1 GCA_021824625.1 Bacteroidota bacterium
TGCTTCCGATTTAATAATTGTTGCCGGGCGTCCTTCAATGGGAAAGACCGCACTTGCTATGTCAATGGCGAGAAACATGGCAGTCGAGTATAAAAGGAAAGTCGGCTTTTTTTCGATTGAAATGGACTCTCAGCAATTGGCTCTGCGTCTGCTTTCTGCCGAAGCAAAGGTTAATGCTAATGACATAAGAATCGGAAAAGTTACTGTTGACTCTCTACATAAAATAGTAAAAGTGATGAGTAAAATCAGCGAGGCTCCGATTATCATTGATGACAGTGCCTCTCTAACTATAATGGAGCTTCGTGCTAAGTGCCGCAGGATGATTGCCGAATACGGTGTAGATATCGTAATGGTTGACTACCTTCAGCTGATTAGGTCGCCGAAAGCAGAAAGCCGCGAACGTGAAATTTCAATCATCTCTCAGACTTTAAAGCAGATGGCAAAGGAATTGAAAATTCCGGTTGTTGCATTGGCACAGCTTAACCGTTCCAGTGAAAAAAGGGAAGACAAGCGTCCTATGCTTTCGGATTTACGTGAATCGGGAAGTATCGAGCAGGATGCAGACGTAGTTATGTTTGTCCATAGACCGGAATATTACAAAATAAAAACTTATGAAGACAACACACCAACCGAAGGCACAGCCGAAGTCATAATAGGCAAGCACAGGAACGGGCCCGTAGGTGTATCGCGACTGGCATTTGTCAAGGAGTATGCAAGGTTCGAGACACTCGCATTCGAGTACCAGGACATACCCGAAGACCTCGTCAAATTTGATGCTGACGAAGAGGAAGAAGAACCGGTGTTTTAGGTGGATTATTTATTATTATTTAAGCATAAGTAAAATTTTATTCATTTCAGGAATATTTATTTTAAACTTTTTTAATTGCTCGAAATCATCTGCCACATTATCTTTCCAGCTTGTACCATCAAATCTTTTGTTTCTATATTTCAGGTAAATATTTTTTGCATTATCAATTTTACCATCGAGTAAATAAGCATCAGCAAGATAAGATTTCAAATAATAATTTTTTGGAAATTTTGATGTTGCTTCTATACTGTATTGAATTGCTTCTTTATATTTTCTAGAAATCAACTGAAACCATATTAGTTCACTGAAATAATCTTCATCATTTTGAGGTTTTAGCATTGAAATATATTTGCTATAATCCTTGTCCGAAACAGAATTATTTCCAAGGATAACATTTGTAATTGCCCTGTAATAAAATAATCCAGCTATTGTTGAATCTAACTCTATAGCTTTATTCAAATCAAGGAGAGCATTTTTAAATTCCATTTTATCTAAATATAGCCTTGCCCTATTCATAATAGCATTAAAATTATTTTTATCTAATGATATAGCCTTACAAAAGTCTGATAATGCGCCAATGCTGTCACTAAGAAGTATTTTTATTGATGCTCTGTTTGAATAGTATAATGAGTAATTAGGATTTAATTTTATTGATATATTATAATCTGATAACGCATAATCATATTTAGAAAATTTGAAATAACAATATCCTCTATCATTATACGCATGCTCATTAACAGAATTATAACATATTGCAGAATCATACAAGGCTTTCGCCTTTGATAAATCACCAATTGTTTTATAGACCATTCCAATGTTGAAATATGTATTTGATTTTTCTATAGAATCTTTTGTAAAAGATAGAGCCTTTTTCAAATCAATAATAGATTCCATGTATTTTTTAACATATAAATAATATACACCTCTATTCATATAAGTTGAAAAATAATTTTGATTTAGTGATAAAGCTTTTGAATAATAATATAAAATCATACCATCTCCTCCTTGTTTCATATAATAATTACCAAAATTACTCATTATTTCAGGTGATAATGTGTCACTATAATAAGCTTTCATCAAGCAAAAGTAAGATTTAGCAAAATCATTCTTTTCAAATAAAAAGTAGGTTGCTAGTGTATTATAATAATTAGCTATTAGTTTCTCATTGTTAATAGGTGTCAAATAAATTCCATCCTTAATAGTTTTTTCAGGGATAAAATGGTCATTAATATATTCTTCCTTAGTTTTAACAATATTATATAAAGTTTCCCAAAAAAAACAATTTTTCCCATCGTTCCATTCAAGGAAAATATGTTTTGGTGCGAATACAGGACGAAGTGGAAGTTTCAATTTTTGGGCAATGGATAAATAAGTAACAACATAATTCTCACAATCAAAACTTTTTTCTTTCAAAGCTATTGAAAGAGGTTCACCACTTCTCCTTAGTGGTGTTTTTATACCAATTATTTTATGTATTCTAGCAATTTGATTTAAAATACTAATAGTCTCATTAAAATTATAATTTCTTTTAGGTTTGATATTCTGTTCAGCAATTTCTAATAATTTATCAAGCAATTTATATTCATTTTCACTAATGCCAATATTATTTTCTTTGTCAAGTTTAAGAATTATATAACAAAGTTCCTTTCTTTCATTCTTGTTACTCTCACTACAAAACTGTAAAGAAAATAATAAAATTAATAAAATTAATAAAAATAACACTACATATTTTTTTTCTAAATAATACATCTTAAACAATATATAATATTATTAATATGTAATATTATGGATGTATTATTGTATATGTAGTTGAAATTGGTGTATGGGCATTAGACTCACCACTTATTGTTAAACCACTAACTGGACTACCCGTTGGATCACTATACTCTAATTTTGGTTTAGCTTTTTTCTTTTTTTCCAAATATTTATATACATCTTCATCTTCCAATTCGTATGTACCTTGATTTCCTAAGACATAATCAGGTGGCATGATTATAGCTTTCAAACCAAATATAGATGATAGGTTTGTTGTGCTTTCTATTCTGATACCTAAATCAATTGGTCCGTAGTAACCTGAAAACATTAGATTTAAATTTTGAACTCCTGTAAAAGGACCTAAAGTCCTGTCGAAATCAACAGCTGGTATGTTACCATAAGCATTTCCGGGTTTGACTGAATTCTCGAGTAAGCTCACCAAACAGTAAGTGTAATTTAATGCCCCAAGGTTTATTGGAATTTGATTCATATAATCAAATCTTCCCGGTGGATTTCCAATTAGAAACACTAAACCCTTCAAGGGTGGTGGTGCATTTAAATTAGCCATCTGAATTTTCATGTTTATTGAATCAGCTACTATTATTGTGGCTTCACCTGAGTTAGGATTTAAACATGTTATGGTAGGTTCACTATTTATACTAATAGGTGATGATACCCATGTTCCACCAGTCGGTGTGTTAAATTCAGTATTTGATATTACAGTCCCCTTTGCAATATTTGCACCTTGGGAAAGAGTAGAATAAGAAATGAAATCACATATACATGCAGGAGTAGAATTAATTAACGACAACCAGCCATATTTAAAATTCATGATAACCTCCATTTATAATTTTGAAGTTTAATAATTATTTGCTATTTACAATTTATTTTCCTCATCTCCAAATACTTTTCCTAGACGCAAAAAAAATCCGCAAATATTTTTAATATTTAGTACTTAATTTTTTGGTAAAGTCGAATTTTCCTCTTAATTTTGAAGTTTGTATAATATAATGAATAGCCACAATCTTTAGATAGTGGGGGTAAGAATCCTAACCACCCGGACTTTAGTCACTTAATGTAAGGGGATAAATCCCTGATGGTGTTGGTGATATAAATCCACGACTTAAAAGTCGTTGCTATTCAATATGGGGTGTCAGGAGTAACTCCTGACACGGTTTGAAATATAATTGAGAGTCGGGTATACCCCTGACACGGTTTGAAATATAATTGAGAGTCGAGTGTACTCCTGACACGGTTTGAAAAAATTAATTAAAATTAAAAATGTTTGAAAGTTTAACAGAAAAACTTGAATTAGCCCTTAAGCGTTTTCGTGGTCAGGCTACAATTACAGAAGATAATATAGAGGAGGCTCTGCGTGAGATTCGCCGTGCCTTGCTCGAAGCAGATGTCAATCTGAACGTAGCCCGTCAGTTTGTCGAAAATGTAAAGACAAAGGCAGTTGGCACAGAAGTAAAAGGAAACCTCCTTCCCGAACAGCTTATTGTGAAGATTGTACATGCCGAGCTTGTTGAAATAATGGGTAATAAGAGGGCAGACTTAGTCTTTTCTCCTCACCCACCCACTATCGTTCTTGTTGCAGGACTGCAGGGTTCAGGTAAAACGACATTCTGTGCCAAGCTGGCAAAGAGCTTAAGAAAAAAAGGGAGACAGCCATTACTCGTTTCTTGCGACGTTCACCGTCCTGCGGCTATTGACCAGTTGAAACAACTTGGGCAATCGGCAGGACTGCCGGTATTTTCCTATGACAGTAATAATCCAATAAAAATAGCAACAGAAGCAATAAATTATTCTAAGCGTTTTGCAAGAGATACAGTCATCATAGATACTGCCGGTCGTTTGACGATTGACGAAGAGATGATGAAAGAAGTTGTCGAAATCTCTGATGCTGTTAAGCCAACCGAAACCCTGTTTGTATGTGATGCTATGATAGGTCAGGATGCCGTTACAACAGCAAAGGCATTTCACGACAAGCTGAACCTGACAGGAGTTATACTCACAAAACTTGATGGTGATACACGAGGCGGTGCGGCTTTATCGGTATTATCTGTTGTGGGTAAACCGATAAAATATGTTGGTACAGGAGAAAAGCTTGATGCACTCGAACCTTTCCATCCCGAAAGAATAGCATCCAGAATTCTTGGTATGGGTGATATTCTCACTCTCGTTGAAAAAGCCGAGTTGGAAGTTGATGAGAAGCAGGCACAAAAACTTGAAGAAAAGCTAAGGAAGAATCAGTTCACATTTGATGATTTTCTTGAACAATTGAAAACAATTAAGAAGATGGGTTCCATCCGTGATTTGTTAGGTATGCTTCCGGGAATGGACAAAGCATTGAAAGGAGTGAATGTTGATGAAAAGAATTTCACTCGTGTCGAAGCAATCGTGCTATCAATGACAAAGGCAGAGCGGAATAATCCGAAAATACTGAATGGTACACGAAGAAAAAGGATTGCAGATGGAAGCGGTACCACTATACAAGATGTTAACAGGCTCTTAAAGCAATTTGAAGAGATGAATAAGATGATGAAAGGCTTTGCTCGGGGAAATAAAATGAAACTATTACAAAACCTCGGTATGCCTAAGGGATTTTGAGTGTTGGGTGTTGAGTGTTGGGTGTTGAGTGTTGAGTGTTGAGTGTTGAGTGTTAAGTGTTGAGTGTTGAGTGTTGAGTGTTGAGTGTTGAGTGTTGGGTGTTGAGTGTTGGGTGTTGAAAGTTTGAAAATAATTTTTTTTAATATTTATTTAAGGATAGAAATGGTAAAGTTACGATTAAAAAGAAAAGGAAGAATACACCATCCGGTTTATGACATAATAGCAATTGATGAAAGAAGCCGCCGTGATGGTGCATTTATCGAGAGATTAGGTTATTATGACCCGAATCATCAGCCATCGGTTGTTAAGGTTGACCCTGACAGGACGATTTATTGGCTTGGTGTTGGCGCCCAGCCGACTAACCTAGTAAGAAATCTATTAAGCTACGAAGGCATTCTCCTCAGAAAATACATGGCATCCAAAGGTAAGAATCAGGTTGAAATCGAGGAAGCCGTTAAACTACATAAAGAAGTAGCTCGGGCAAAGTATTTCAGAAGAAAAGAACTTCGTGTAAAACGTGAAGATGCAAAAGAAAAAGCTGCTGCAGCCGCAAAAGAAGAAGCAGCTAAACCTGCTCCGGCTCCTGCACCTGAACCGGAAGTAAAAGCTGAATCAGCAGAGTAATATTTATGGTATGAATAGCCACAATCTATAGAAAGTGGAGCGATTTCTGTTTCAACATGGACTTCAGTCACTTATGTTATAAGTGGGTAAATCCAAATTTAAAATAGAATACCATGACTAAAAGTCAGGGCTATTCATAAAATATCATCATGAGAAATAAGTTTAAGATAAAAATTTTGATAAATAAAAATGTACGATTTTGAGTTTAAGCCTTTTGAGGAAATGACACCTGACGATTATGCCAGGGTTGGATTTATGTCAGGTTTGGAAGTCCATCAGCAATTAAAGACAAACCACAAATTATTTTGCAGATGTCCGGCAGGAATATACAGTAAGGATTATGATGCTGAAATTTTGCGGCATATGAGGCCTACTCTGTCCGAATTAGGCGAGTATGACGGCACTGCTTTGATGGAATTTAAAACCAAAAAAGATATCATATACCGGATACATCATGATACAGTTTGTACTTACGAAATGGACGATACTCCTCCTTTCCAGATGAACGAGCAGGCTCTCGACATCGCACTTGAAATTGCGATGATGACTAAATCGAAAATAGTTGATGAAATGCATATTGCAAGGAAACAGTATTTAGACGGAAGTATCCCTACCGGTTTTCAGAGAACTGCTATTGTATCTGTTGGTGGTTCCATACCATACAAAGACAGGGAAATCAGGCTTATACAAATGTCAATCGAAGAGGATTCCTGCAGGGAAGCAAGTGATATTGGACATAAGAGAATTTATATTGCCGACAGGCTTGGAATGCCGCTGATTGAAACCGTAACATTTCCTGATATGAAAACACCGGTTGAAGTTGCGGAAGTAAATGATATAATCCGGAGGCTTTCAAGAGGCACTGGCAAAGTGAGAACCGGTGTTGGTGCGGGAAGGGAAGATGTTAATGTAAGCGTTACAGGTGGAACAAGAATTGAAATTAAGGGAGTGCCAAGCATCAAGAGAATTCCTCTTTTGACTTATAATGAAGCAATGAGGCAGTGGAATCTACTTCGAATCAGAGAGGAACTGCATAAGCGAGGGATTACCCAGGAAACATTTTCATATAAAATAGATGATATAACAAAACTTCTTCATAAGACTTACTATCAACCCATAAGCAAGGCAATCGAGGAAGGGCTAATAGTGAAGTGTGTTACTCTGAGGGGATTCAAGGGTATTTTAACAAAGAAAACTCAGACTGACACTTATTTTTCAAAAGAAATATCCGACCGTGTAAGAGTCATAGCTTGTCTTACAACTTTACCGAATATTATTCATTCTGACAGCTATGAGAATACATTATCAACATCAGAAGGATTGAAGATACGCAAGACAGTAGGTGCGACTGATGATGATACGCTTGTCATAGTTTGGGGAAATCAGGCTGATGCCGAAATGGGTGCAAATGAGATTGTTGAAAGGGCAAGAGAAGCAACTATCGGAGTGCCTTCGGAAACGAGGCAGGCACTGCGTGATGACACCAACGGGTTTGAAAGGATTCTCCCGGGACCCGACAGAATGTATCCCGATACGGATTTACCCCCCAAAAAAATAACTAATGAAAGATTAGATAAAATAAAATCGGATGTTATTAAACCATTCTGGATGTATGAAAAATGGTTTGAAGAAATTGGAGTTCCTGAGGATTTAAGAAGGGATCTATCGGGTTCAATGTTTATAAGGCTTTTTGAACAATGCATTAAAGAGTGGAAGTTGGAACCAAAGCTGGCGGCGACCGTTTTGATACAATATCCGAAAAGATTAAAAAGAAGAAGGCTCGATATAGGTCTGATTGGCGAAAATGAATTTCGAAAAGTTTTTGAAGCCCTGAAGGATAATAAAATTGTTAAAGACGCTATTCTCAATTTACTTGGAAAAATTATAATCAATAACGGATATTCGGATGAACTGATTATTGAGCCTTGTAAAAATCAGGAGTTAGAGAATACATTCAAGATTGTTAAAGAACAAATAAGCAAAATGAAAATAATAAGAGAAGATAAAAGAGAAAAAATAATAATGGGAATGATGATGAGGCTTATGCAATCGAGAATAAATGGAAAAGAAGTGAGCGAATTTGTCAATTCCCGGAATTTAGGTAGATGAAAATGGAAGAAAATGAAATATATAAAGGGTACAAAGGGAAATCTCTTGAGGTTCTGAAAAAGTTTAATGCTATGATTTGGTGCGATGTTGAAGTCAGCACTACAAATGGAGATTTTATCGGATTAATTTTACCACGTTCCGAAAATGCCGACCATGAACATATTGTTCTGAAGCTAAGAAGCGGTTATAATATCGGACTTGAATCAAATAAGATTTTAGATATAAAAGTTAACGGGAGGAAAGAATTTCAATATAAAATACCGGAAAAGGAATTTCCATATTCTCCCAAAAAGCCGAGGGTGAAACTTTTCGGCACAGGCGGGACAATTGCAAGCCGTCTCGATTATAGGACTGGAGCTGTTATTCCGGCTTTTTCGCCGGGGGAACTGTATGGCTCTGTACCGGAGCTTGCTGACATTTGCAATTTAGAAACTGAAAAGCTATATGGTGTATTCAGCGAGAATATGGGACCCGGCCAGTGGCGGGGATTAGCAGAAGCAATTGGTAAGGAGATTGAAAAAGGAGTGCAGGGTATTGTCATCGGACATGGAACAGACACAATGCACCATACTGCTGCAATTCTTTCTTTCATGGTTCAAAATTCACCTGTTCCTATTGTTATGGTTGGTTCACAGCGTTCAAGCGACAGGCCTTCTTCAGATGCGGCACTGAATCTTATGCATAGTGTTAAAACAGCCGCTGACAGCGACATCGCTGAGGTTATGGTGTGCATGTTCGGACCGACTTCTGACAGCTATGGATTACTACACCAGGGAACACGTGTCAGGAAAATGCATTCCAGCTATCGCTCTACTTTCAGGACCATAGGAGATATACCGATTGCTATGGTTGATAGAGAGAAGATTACTCCCTTGAGAAAAGATTACAGGAAAAGAAGGAACGATAATAATGTAATTATTAATACATCCTTTGAAGAAAAGGTTTCAATTGTATATTATTATCCGAATATGAATCCTGACATAATTGATTCATTGATTGACCATGACTACAAAGGCATCATTATAGCTGGAACCGGCTTGGGACATGTAAATAAACCACTTTATCCTGCATTGCAAAGAGCCAAAGATAAAAATATTGCCGTATATATGACAGTTCAAACCCTTTGGGGATACGTGCAGATGTATGTGTACGACACAGGCAGGGATATGATGGAACTCGGTGTTGTGCCGACTGCAAACATGCTACCCGAAGTTGCATATATGAAACTATGCTGGGCTTTGGGTCAATCAAATGACTTAGAGGAAGTGAAAAGAATAATGTTAACTCCGATTTCACATGATATAACAGAGAGAGAACCAAGCAACGGATACTTGATATACCAGGGAGGTATTCCTGAAGTTGAGGAATTTATATCGAAGTATAGGAAATAAAATTAGAGCTTTATTATTATTTATAATAATTTAAAGTATTAATAGCTTCTTCAAAATCCTTCCCGTAGCTGATTATTCCTTCGGGGTGCCCTCCCATTACAAGGATTTTATTCTTCAATATAACTGAGTTCTCAAATAATTTCATAATTTCAAGTGCCATTTCTGGAGTGCCGTATTCTGCATAATCGGGTGTAGTTGGAATTTTATTTATTAGTTTCTTCCATAAATCCAATTTGTGAATATGAATAACTGCATTAGCATCATTACATGCGGAATAAATCGCCGCATGAGTCAATGATTCTGATGATGCCTGAACAGGTCCCTTGCATTGAATCAAATTATTTTTAATATCATAAGATGTTACGAGTGTGAAGTCATTTTCATCTGCTTTTTCTTTAATACTTGACTGTGAGCCGGTAATTATAAATTGGTTTTTATTGTGCCTGATGCTTATATTTCCAAAACCGATACCATTTTTGTCAACACCGATTAATCCGAGTGAAAATAAATGATTTCTCCAATGAATAATATCTCTGAGAAGGCTTAGTGGCAGTGGCTTATCCTTAATCCAATCGCATCTAAATTTTATTACACCATCTTCCATTGATTTTCTAAGTTATGGTTTTACAACTTTATCGGGAAATAAATCAGCGATGCTTTCTTTATTTGCTTTACAAATTCCTCTCTCTGTGATTAATCCTGTAACTAATCTTGAAGGAGTAACATCAAAAGCGTAATTAAGAGCAGGACTTGTTTCAGGCGGTATCAACACATTTACTATTTCATTATTATTAAGACCATCAACATATCTTACTTCATCGGGATTTCTGATTTCAATCGGAATATCTTCACCTTTTTCAATATCCCAGTCAATCGTTGAAGAAGGAAGAGCCACATAAAAAGGAATATTATTATCGAAAGCGGAGAGAGCTTTCAGGTTTGTGCCGATTTTGTTAGCGACATCACCGGATGAAGTAGTTCTGTCACTACCGACAAGAACTAAGTCAACCATGCCCTTTTGCATTAAATGTCCTCCTGCATTATCAATAATAACAGTATGAGGAATTCCGTTTTCACCTAATTCCCAAGCCGTGAGTTTTGCACCCTGGTTTCTCGGTCTTGTTTCGTCCACCCAAACGTGAAGTTTGATGCCTCTTTCGTGTGCAATGTAAATTGGTGCTGTTGCAGTGCCATAATCAACAGTTGCGAGCCATCCTGCATTGCAGTGGGTTAATATATTTATTGTTGGGGGATATGATTCTATGCCCCTACTCTTTTTATTTGCTATATCTTTTATTATTTGAAAACCATGCTCGCCTATATTTTTACAATCCTCGACATCACTGTCAGCCATCTCATTCGATATTAATTGTGCAAATGGAATAATTTTATCTAAATTTTGATAATTTGACAAAATTGACAACATCTCATCAATTGCCCAAAACAGATTTTTTGCTGTCGGTCTTGATGATTTAATTTTTTCAGCAGATTCAAAAATGAAATTAATTCCTAATCCGTTTTTTTTTGCTTCGATTGCAGATAAATAAATTCCATAAGCGGCTGTTATTCCTATTAGGGGAGCTCCCCTGACGTGCATTTCCTTAATAGCTTTGACAACATCATCTACACTTGTAAGACATTCAATAATGAATTTGTGAGGAAGCCATCTCTGGTCAATAACATGAATAACTCCGGGATTATTTTCATCTTCCCAGATTGTTGTATAATTTTTATTTCCTACTTTCATAATTAAACCAATTAAATTCTCAGTCAAAAATATTAAAAATATTTTACAGAATCTTAAATTATATATTATAATGTTGTTCGTCAATGAAATAAATCTTAATTTTTGTAACTTTTTTTAGGGTTATTTACTCTTAAATATAAACCATGTTTTTATTTTGTAAATATTTTTTTAAAATACAGGAGAAAATATGAAAAAGCTTCTTGTTTGCCTTGCACTAATAAATGCATTCATATCTTATTCTTATGCACAGAATACACAGCCAATCGAAAAGGGAGAGGATAAGACCCTGTCTCCATTTTTCTTTGTGCAAAGCGGCGACTCAACAGTTGAACAATTACCATTATACTCGACATCTGCCGAAGTTAATATTGCCGGTGTTATAGCAGATGTGAAGGTGAAACAGGTATATAAAAACACAGGGAAAAAACCAATCGAAGCGATTTATATTTTTCCGGCATCCACACGTGCGGCTGTTTACGGAATGACTATGACTATCGGTGAACGGGTACTGGTTGCTGAAATTCAGAAGAAGGAAGAAGCCCGAAAGACTTATGAGAAGGCATTAAAAGAGGGAAAGAGTGCCTCACTTCTCGAACAGCAAAGACCAAACGTCTTCCAGATGAATGTCGGAAATATTATGCCCGGCGATACTATAATTGTCGAATTAAAATATACAGAACTGCTTATCCCTTCAGATGGAATTTACGAGTTTGTTTATCCTTCGGTGGTGGGCCCGAGATATTCTAACAAATCAGCCGATTCAGCCAAACCTGAAGACAGGTTCGTTGAAACCCCTTATCTTCATGAAGGAGAAAAGCCGACATATTTATTTGATGTCAAGGTGAACATTGCATCTGCTGTGCCTTTGGATGATATTGAATGTAAATCCCATAAAATCAATATTGAAAAAATCAGCACAGTTCAAGCATATTGCACTCTGAATGAATCAGAAAAATATAGCGGAAATCGTGATTATATTTTGAAATATAGGTTAACAGGAAATAAAATCCAGTCGGGATTGTTGCTTTCTGAAAATGACAAAGAAAATTTCTTTTTGTTAATGCTTCAACCACCCAAAAGGGTAGAGCCAAAGCAGATCCCACCCCGTGAATTTATTTTTATCGTTGATGTCTCAGGTTCCATGCGCGGCAAGCCTTTGGATATATCAAAAGACATGATGAGAAAACTTTTGGGAAATTTAAGGCAGGGAGAGAAATTCAATATTCTCCTTTTTGCAGGAGGTTCAGAGGTTCTATCTGAAAATTCAATTGATGTTTCTCCGAGGAATATTCAAAAAGCAATTGATTTAATTGATGAACAAAAAGGCGGTGGAGGTACCGAACTTCTACCTGCATTGAAGCGTGTGTTTTCATTACCGAATGAACAAGGAAAATCGAGAACGATTGTAATACTAACCGATGGATATGTTGATGTCGAGGAAGAAGCATTCGATTTAATCAGGACAAATCTTAATCAGAGTAATGTTTTTGCATTTGGAATTGGGGGCAGTGTGAACAGGTTTCTTATTGAAGGAATCGCAAGAGTCGGAATGGGAGAGCCTTTTATTGTAACAAAAAATGAAAATTCGGATGTGATTGTAGAGAAATTCAGGAAATATGTCGAGTCGCCAGTGATGACAGATATAAAAGTCGAGTATGACGGTTTTACGACTTATGATGTTGAACCTGTCTCAATTCCCGATGTCCTTGCAGAGAGGCCTATTCTTGTTTATGGAAAATGGATGGGACAGCCGTCAGGAAATATCATTGTCTCTGGTGTATCGGGTGATACGAAATATAAAGTTGAAATCGGAGTTCAGGAATTCAGTACATTAACACAAGGTGATGCTCTAAAATATCTGTGGGCACGGAATGAAATAGCAATAATCTCAGATTATAATTCTCTTCGAAAAAAAGTAGATCGAAAAGATGAAATCACAGAGCTTGGATTGAAATATAATTTGCTGACTGATTTTACATCATTTGTTGCTGTTGATTACATATCGAGAAATAAAGATTCTCTCGTCCGTGTTCAACAGCCTTTGCCAATGCCGGAGGATGTGACTGACGATGCTATTGGTAGAAGCTATAGTCTTGGAGCCGCTCCAAAATTACAAAAAAATATTGTCAGAATTGAAGGGGAACTTGATGACCCTTTGATGCCTACAGAAAGAATAAAGGACAAAGAACCTGATGCTTATGAATTTGTTGTCGTCAACAAGCAACCCGAAATGGATTTGGAATTATTAAGGAAGAACCTTGTTTATCCTGAACTGGCGAGAGTACTGGTAATCGAGGGTAAAGTGCAAATAAGGGCTATGATAGGTAAGGACGGAAAAGTGGAAAAAACATTAATTGAATATTCTGACAATCAATTGCTCGATGAAGCGGCTATCGAAGCTGTGAAGAAAGCCAAATTCACAGCTGCTGAATCTAATGGAAAGCCTGTTGTTTTTTGGGTGAGTGTGCCAATACAATTCAAACTTGATGATAAAGAATTCCCTGCAAATTTTGTTCGTGAGGAATTTAAAACTTCTCCATCAGGTTTGAAATTTAAAGATGTTGTTATCGGAAATGGTGAGCCGGTTAAGAAAAATCAAAAGGTAACAATTCACTGCAAAGGTTACCTGCCCGACGGAACCAAGTTTGAAGAGACTTTGGCATCAGGAAAACCACTTTCATTTGAAGTTGGAAAAGGCGAGGTGATTAAGGCATTCGATGAAGGATTACTGACAATGAAAGTAGGTGGTAAAAGGGTATTCGAAGTACCGCCGGAACTTGCTTACGGACATTCGGGATTATCAGGAAAAGTTCCTCCCGATTCGAAAGTGTATTTTGAAGTTGAATTGATAAGTGTGAATTAAGAAAACCAATGGGCAATAAAAAAAAATTTATTAAATGTTTGAAATGGGGATTCATACTTAAAATAATCAAAGTATGAATCCCCTTTGTATCTAATATTTCACTACTTAATCAAAATAGTTTTCATATTAAACGCGTTGTTACCTATTTTCATAATTATATTATACTCACCGCGAGAATAATTTTCACCATTCCAATGAAGATTATGCCAGCCTTTGAATAGGTATCCATTATTAAGACATTCAACTTCATTACCATTATAGTCAAAAACTTTTACTGATAATAAGGTATCTGCATTAAGATAAAATTCAATGTTAACAGAAGAGTCGAATGGATTTGGGAAAACTTTTCCATTACTAATTATAAAGTAATTTTCGGAGATATTATCTGAATATTTACTTCCATATGCTTCAATTTCCCAAAGAGAATAGAATGTAGAATCTGAGTGTTGGTTAAAGTATATACGGACATATCTTCCCACTACATTTAGTTCATTTATGTCCATAATGAAAGAGGTAGTATCCCTGTAATTTTTTATCGTATGCCAAACAATAGAATCATTCGATATCTGAACATAAAATTCCTTAGGAGGTGTATAAAACCAAATTAGTCGTAATTTATTTATCCTGAATGTGTCCTCTAAATCAACAAATATCCATGAAGTTTCACGAATATCGCTCTGCCATTGAGTATTTCTATTTCCATCGGTTATTCGTTGTGGAATGAAGACAGAATTTTTTCGTATTGATTCCGAACTTACTTTTTTTTTAAAAGCGATATTTCCGGGCATTGGATTTTCAGGATATATTACTCCCGGAGCCAATCCTACAGAGTCTGCAATTGAAGTAAATTCGTCAATTTTTTGTACCAATTTTGGAGAGCCCCATAATCCCTGTGATAATATTTTCAAAACTAACTCAATCACCAATGATACATGACCTTCTGTTTCTCTATCACTATTCTCGCACCATATATGATATTTTGCTCCGTTGTTTTTATGTAGAGAGTCAGAAACCTTTTTCTCACCCTGATATATATTTGGATTCCATCGTTCATATAAGAATTCATTATATCCTACCCAGCTACATCCCAGATTATAATATAAGAAATCAATACTGCAATTTGTAACATGGTAGCCACTTTTAACAATATCCTTTGGTTCGTCTTCCCCTTGCCAATACTCTATGATAATATTAGTATCAACAACGGCTTTTCCACCTTTATTACTCAACTTGCTTATCGGGTCGTTCCAGATTCTAAGTGTTTTCCCTTTTTCTCTGACTAACTTATTCATCCAATTAATAAAACCAAAAAGTGCATCTCCTGCCTTAGCGTCATCTCCATAAATTTGTTTTGCGTAATTCAGAAATTGAGGGAAATTATCGAAATTGTCATATATATATTCATCAACTCCACTATGCCAGAATGGTCCGGGAAATAAATCAATAAATTCCGTTATTATTTCTTTAACAAATTCTCTTGATGATTCAGTAGTGAAATCAAGAAAAGAATTACTTATACCTCCTTTTACATCTTTCAAAGCAAATTCGTCAAGATTATTTTTGAGAATAGCTCCCATATGACCGGGCATGTCTATTTCCGGAATTATTACAACGTGATATTTTCTTGCTAAATCTAATAGATGTCGTATTTCTTGTTTTGTATAGTGTTGTTCCGATGTTATTTCAGGATGTGACGTTGATTCAATTCTGAATCCAGGATTATCGGATATATGCCAGTGAAAATAGTTCATTTTAATATATGCAAGTTCTTTGATTTTGTTTTCCATCCATTCCAAGCTGAAGTATTTTCGACCAATATCAACCATAAAAGCACGTTCGGGATAATTAGGAAAATCCAGGGCAAATCCTCCATTAATTGTATCGGAATTTTTCAGCATTTGTAATATTGTTCTTGTGCCATAAAATATGCCGTCTGAGGTCATTGCTTTTAAATGAATACTATCTCCCACAAACATTTCATATCCTTCTTTACCAATAGTATCATCATTATTAGATAAAGTCATGAAAAAATCAGAACCGCCCGCTGAATCGCCTGAGATGACTTCAGGTTTAAAACTCTTCAATGCCATTATATCTTCTGAGAATGTCAGAGCTGTTTCAAAAAGTTCATCATAATAGTTTTTATCAATAATAATTTTACTCTTTGGAGTGAATACAAACCTTCCGGGAAAATCAATCCACTCTCTGATTGCAGGAATAGTTTTCGGTTTTTCCGAAAATAGTTGAGTATGCTGTATTAATATTATAATCAAAAATAGAAGAATAAATATTTCTCTAATTGAAAATTTGGAATTATTCATGATTATTAATTGTATTATTTCAAAGATAAATATAAATTCAAAATTCAAAATTCAAAATTACTTTTATGCTTTCTCCAGCAGTTTCATAACTATTTCATTCGGGCTGATGTTGTCTGCTTCAGCATTGAAATTAGTCACAATTCTGTGACGTAGAACCGGTGATGCAACAGCACGCACATCATCTATATCCGGTGTGTATCTTCCCTGCATGGCTGCTCTCGATTTTGCACCGAGAATTAAATATTGGGAAGCCCTTGGTCCACCACCATAACTGAGATAATCCTTGATGATTTGCTGTGAACCGTTACCGGGCCGGGTGGAGCGGACAAAATTAACTGCGAAATCAATAACATTATCGGCAACGGGAACCCTCCTAATTAAATCCTGAAATTCAATAATTTCTTTTGCATTGAGTATCTTCTTCACATCAGGAGAATACTCTGCAGTTGTTGTTTTAACGATTTCCTTTTCTTCAATTGTCGAAGGATAGTCCAACCATATATTAAACATGAATCTGTCAAGCTGTGCTTCAGGCAAAGGATATGTTCCTTCCTGCTCGATTGGATTTTGAGTAGCCAATACGAAGAATGGTTCTTCAAGAGTGTATGTCGTACCTGCGGCTGTTACTTTATGTTCTTGCATAGCTTCCAACAAGGCAGACTGCGTTTTTGGCGGTGTTCGGTTAATCTCATCAGCAAGAATGATATTTGCAAAAACAGGACCTTTGACAAACCTGAACTGCTTTTGGCCAGTTGAAATATTATCTTCTATTACTTCAGTACCGGTTATATCTCCGGGCATCAAATCGGGAGTAAACTGAATTCTGCTGAATTTTAAATCGAGAGCCTGGGATAATGTTGAAATTAACAGTGTCTTGGCTAAGCCTGGCACACCGATTAGCAAGCAGTGCCCGCGTGCAAATAATGCAATTAATAATTGTTCGATGGTTTCTTCCTGTCCGATAATAACTTTTCCGATTTGCTTCTTAACATCCTTTATTGATTGAGAGAAATTTTGTAAAATTTTTACATCATCATTATTTATGCTCATTTTTAAATCCTTTAGTTTATAATTTTTTCAATTAATAAAGAAATAATGCGATAAGACGCTTTCATTGAAATTAAATTGAGTTAAGTAACATAGCAACAAAAAGTACACAATTTTAGAATAAATTAAGGCTTGAAACGTTATATGTTTTGATTTTAAATTAGTTTGAGCTAAATTTGAATGTAGTTATATTAAAGCAATTTTAGAAAAGATAATATGAGATTAAGTGAAGCGCCTCTGAATGTTGAGTTGAGAATAAGTGAAATCAAAACCAGCAAAGAAATGAAAAAAAAATTAAATACTCTTGGCATACAGACTGATGAATTATTACTGAAAGTTTATGATGCCAGATGGGGGCCAATACTTGTCAAGCCTCTATCAAACGGCAATTCCAAGATTGCTATCGACAGGAACGTTGCAAAGAGTATAAAAGTAAAAAATGAAAACTAAAACAATAGCATTAGTAGGCCAGCCAAATGCAGGCAAAAGCACTCTATTTAATGTTCTATCTGATATAAAAGCTTCTACATCAAATTTCTCCGGCACAACAGTTAAGCTTAAAGCGTCCCAAATTAATATATACGGTGAAACCTATAATCTAATTGACCTTCCGGGTGTTTATTCATTGAATCCAACTGATGAAGTGGAAAAACATACTTTTGAATTTCTCCTTAATTCGGAAGTTAATCTTATAGTCAATGTAGTTGATGCCTCGCTTCTCGCCAGAAGCCTGGAAATGACAGTAGAGTTAGCAGAACTAGGAATGCCCATGATTGTTGCTCTCAATATGCTCGATGAAGCCGAGAAGCATGGTTTAAAAATAAATCCCCGAGAACTTGAAAATATTTTGAATGTCCCTGTCATTCCAACAGTTGCCGTTTATGGGAAAGGCGGGAAAGATTTGGTTGACAGGATTTACGAAGTTTTTTCAGGAAGAACTGCAATTCCTCTATACCCTGAGTATACAAAACATCTTGAACATGATATAGACAAATTGGCAAGAAGCATAAAACCGCTTGTTTCCGATATGAAGGGTTCAGCAAGGTTCTATGCAATTAAATCAATTGAAAATCCGACACTCATACCTCTTTCAGTTACTTCAGAAATCCAATTACAAAGAGACACAATTGAGATGGAACTATCTAAGAACCATCACAAGGATGTTTTTGAAACAATACATCATGAGCGTCATCATCAGGCTATGAAAATAGCGGAGAAGATTTCAACATTTACGGAAAGAAAGCAAAGGGCTTTCAGTGAAAAGTTAGATGATTGGCTGTTGCATCCAATATTTGGCTATGCTTTTTTGTTGAGTTTTTTCGTCTTGTATTTCGCTCTTATTTTTATTATTGGAAGTTTTATCGGTTCATTGGTCGATGCTCCTATACAAGCATTGGCAGGGCTTTTTGAACCATTAAAAGCAACACAACCTTTTATATGGCATACAATAAACGGTGCATTCATGGGCTTTGCGGGGATTTTTGGTATTGTACTACCTTATTTTCTGCCACTTGTTTTTCTTACGACAATTTTTGAAGACCTCGGTTATCTTTCACGAGTTGCATTTCTTATTGATGGCATCATGCATAAAATAGGATTACATGGGAAATCGGTTGTGCCGATAATACTCGGATTCGGTTGTTCGGTTCCTGCATTGTATGCCACAAGGCTTATTGATAACAAACGAGATAAGATGGTTACCGGGGTCCTTATACCATTTATTCCCTGTTCAGCGAGAATATCTGTAATATTTGCATTGGCTGCGGCATTTACAGGACCTTTGTGGGCAATAGTAATTTTTGTTTATTTGATGTTAGTGATTGCTGTAACAGGGCGTATCATGACGGTTTTTCTGAAAAAACCGACCGGCTTCGTTATGGAAATACCAACTTTAAAGATACCCTCAATTAAGTATTCTTTTAGAAAAACATGGTATCGTATTAAGGGTTTTTTGAAAGATGCCTCTTTGTTTCTTATGGGTGGAAGTATTGTCCTTGGCTGGTTTGAATATTTCAAATTAGGCAACTTCATAAATATGGCATTTGCTCCGGTTGTAAAATTCGTACTCGGATTACCTATGGAATTAGGCTCAACGCTGGTTTTCGGTTTTCTCAGGAAAGAACTGATTATTGTGATGATGAACCAGGCTATGCATACTTCGGCATTATCACAACTTCCTTTATCAGTCGGACAGGTTATAGTGTTTATCATATTTGTGTCTTTATATTTTCCTTGTTTGACTACTTTTGTTGTAGTATGGAAAGAACTTGGATTTAAAGGTGTATTTTTATCATCAATGACCAGTATAATTGTTGCAACTACTTCGGCATTTTTATTTAAATTAGTTTTGAATATTTAGTTTGATTTAAAAAATAAATTTGATTTAGAAAATTTGAATTTCGTAATTTCGTTTAATGTAAAATTAAAATTTTGTTAAAACACAGACAAGAATTTGGAGCGGCTATGAAGGGTAGTGAATTATTAACCCAGTCAGTGCAGGATTATTTAAAAGCAATTTATAAACTTGAGGGCAAAGGTGCTGTTTCCACTACGGAACTCTCAAGGGAATTAGAGGTATCAGGCGCCTCGGTTACCGGTATGTTGAAACGTCTTTCAAAAATGGGATTGGTTGATTACAATTCTTATAAAGGTGTTAAATTAACTACCAGGGGCGAAAAAGTTTCTTTGGAAATTATTCGTCACCACAGACTGCTTGAATTGTTCCTCAAAGAAGAACTCGGATACAAACTTGACAGGGTCCATGAAGAAGCATGCAGGCTCGAGCATTTTATTTCTGAGGAGTTTGCTGATAAGATTACCGATATACTTGGTAATCCCAAATTTGACCCGCATGGGCATCCCATACCTACCAAAGAGGGAAAAATGCCAACAATTCATGAGGTAGCATTATCTAATGTTGAACCGGGGAAAAAGACTGTAATACGCAGATTATCGGACACAGACCCCAAATTGCTTGGTTATCTCGAAGAAATCGGTTTAACACCAAATACAAAGATTTCTGTTTTATCAAAAAGTCCGTTTAATGGGCCAATAACTATTAAACATGCTGAAACCGAAAAAGTTATCGGTTACGAAGTTGCCGGAAAAATATTTGTGGAAGTTGTGAACTGATTTCATAGAATTTGTACTGATTGTTCTTCAAGAGTTAACAGATAATAATTAACAGGAAATTATTGCAATTCTCCTTTTATGTAATCTTTTTTTATTCTTTTCAATTATTTCCTATTAATCAATAAAATATTAAGTATTCCGTAATTAAAATTTAGTTAATTCTAATATATTAATTGCAGGACAAAATGAAAATAAAATATTTTTGGATTTGTTTACTTTCTTTAAGCTGTATTTATACTGCTGATATTCATGCACAAGCCGACATTAAAGCAAAAGACCTTGCTACAGGATTGGATACACCGTGGGAAATTCTCTGGGGACCCGACGGAAATATCTGGATGACAGAAAGATATGGAAGAGTAAGTCGTGTTAATCCCGCAACCGGTGATGTTATTGAAATACTAAGTATTCCTGAAGTTCTTGAAGATGGTGAAAGAGGATTGATGGGGATGGTTCTTCATCCCCAGTTTTATTCTCCTGTACCGGAGATGCCCGCTTATCCTTATGTGTATTTAATTTACAATTATGGTACAAAAGATAATACCATGATAAAAGTTGTCAGATATACCTATACTAATGACAAATTGGGATCACCTTTTGAATTAATAAAAGACATTCCCGGTGCATGGAACCATGACGGCTCAAGGTTGTGGATTGACCCGGATGATTGGACATTGTATTTTACAATGGGTGATGCGGCTGTAGGAGACAGGGCCCAAAATCTCAGCAGTTTAAACGGAAAAATACTCAGGATGAATCTTGACGGAACAATTCCTTCAGACAATCCCTTTCCCGATAGTTATATCTGGAGTTGGGGACATCGCAATCCACAAGGTCTGGTAGTTGCAAATGGCAAGATATATAGTTCTGAACACGGGCCTGATACCGATGATGAATTGAATATCATATACAAGGGTAGAAACTATGGCTGGCCAATTGTACGAGGTTATTGTGATACACAAAACGAGCAGGCTTTTTGCGAAGCTAATAATGTCGTTGAACCGATTGCCGCATGGACTCCGACAATAGCTGTGGCAGGTATTGATTATTATAATTACGATTTAATAAGTGAATGGAAAAATTCGATACTGCTTGTTGCCTTGAAGGGTTCTAAACTGGTTCAAATAAAACTTGATGAAACCGGGAACCATGTTGTTTCACAAACAAATTATTTTTCAGGAAAATTCGGAAGATTGCGTGATGTATGCATTTCACCTGACGGAAAAGTTTATATAGCAACCAGTAATAAGGATGGCAGGGGTAGTCCGGCAGCAGTTGATGACAGGATAATTGAAATAACACCTGCTGCATTAAAAAAAAATGACGAGAAAGATGAATTAGATGAAATTGAATTTTACCCAAACCCTTTTTCTGATAAAATTAATTTTAATTTAAACGATTATACCAATAATTGTACTGTAAACATATTCGATATCTTTGGAAATAATGTAAGAGAATTAATTGCTAATAATGCTCGTACCATTATCTGGGATGGTAAGGACAATAATGGATATGTTGTGAGCAACGGGATTTATTTTATAAGATTTAATAATAAAAATGGTTCCGGAATAAGCAAAGTGATTAAGACAGGTTTCTGATTTTTTCTATAATCATATCATTACTGAATTTGTGATTAACAAATAATTAGTTTAATTTTGTGCAAAGCCAACATAGCTCAGCTGGTAGAGCAGCTCATTCGTAATGAGCAGGGCGTCAGTTCAAATCTGACTGTTGGCTCTCCTTATTTAATTAGTATTTATGAGATTTAACCTTTATTACTACTGTTAAGTAGTATATTCTAAACTGCCCTGAATTGCCCTAAATCGTACTTGTAAAAGGTCGAAATATGGTCGCCATTATTTGAAAGCAAATTGTTTGAAATATTTTAATCTTGCTCTCCTTAAAATTTCATCTATTAATTCAGGTCTTATAAGTTCCGGAGGATTAATAAAAATTTCATTTTCATTAATATTATCATCAAAAAGAATTTCAAAATTGTCTACATTGAAATTATAATTATTAAATTCTTTTATTAGTCTATCCCTTGCTAATACTTCATCGAAATTATTTTCTAAAGCAATCTCATGTCTCCATTCATTTAATCTTAATCTAATACCACCAATCAAATTTTCCATGATTACTCCAATTAATTATTCTTCAACCAAATTCATTATTTCTTTTTGCTGATAATGAGTATATATCTCTGTTACCTCAGGCGTCTTATGTCTCAACAACCACATAGCATATTCCTTTGGGATTCTCCTACGAAGTAACTTCATTCTGAATGTAACTCTGAACTCCTGCCAGCTTCTACCTCGTGCATCAATCTTTAAATCTTTATTTGCAATCCGAAGCTTCTTATTCAGAAACCCTGCACCCCTATAAGTCCATCTCCAAACCTGACCATCTCTCTTTGGGAGTGACTGTAAAATTGATAATGCTTTTTTAGTTATAGGTCTCGGTTCATCATTCTTTGTTATTTTATTTTTCCATATAATTAATGGTTCTTCCGGTTTAATTTGGGATGGTGTTAAAGTAAGACAATCAACAATTCGGGCACCGGTCTCAAGCATGAACTCTATTAATAAAGCAACTTCATTATCCCGGGACCGGAAATAAGTAAGATATTTTTCAATCTCCTCATCCGAATAACTTTCATTCTCTCTTTCAGTTTCCTTTTTCTTATAATCCGATTTAAATGTTGTTCGTTCAATCCATTTTTTTTTAGCACAAAAATTCAGGAACACCTGCAGGTTGGTTAAATAAGTATTTATTGAAACAGCACCATGCTTGGTTGTTTTTAAATAGTTCTGAATATCCTTTTCAACTTTGTCAACATCGAGATAATAATTGTCGGTTATAATGGATTTAAAAGCATTCTGATAATTCCTCCTGGTCTTATCATATAAATTAATTTTAAAAGCCAGGAACTCTTTGAATGCATCATTTATTTTTATTCGTTGAGTTCCGAGATTTCCGAGTTTGTTATAGTTCATCCACATTTGTTCGAGCAGAAGCTCGGACATTTCCCATCCCTTTTTAGTAGCCTTAAGACCTGTGGATTTCTTCTTACCTTTGAATTTGATATAAAGATGTCCCTTGTCTTCGAAAATACTACCTGGATAGGTTCTGTGTTTCTTACGGGGCATAAATTGTTTTAATTTGGTAATTCTTTAATAGCTCTAGGTGTAATTTCAAAAGCTAAAGTTTTCTTGGTATTTAGAATTTTATCAGTAATATTTTCCCAATGTTTTATTAGAAATTTTACTAATTCCCAATATGTATAACTATTTTTTTCTAATTTAATAAAGAATATTCTTATTCCACATGAACGACACAATTCATATTGTTGTTGAATTCTCTGAATCCTTTTATCATTAGTAATTAAAACGCCTTTTTCATTTGCAACTTCTGGAATTATTACTTCATCGCTTGCACCAGAGCCAAATTCATCTATTGTGGCAAAAATTTCAATATTACGCTTATTAGGTATTTCTAAATATTTTATACCTAAAATTAAAGAATGTGGGATATTCTCATCAAAATATATTTTCATGCGGCTTTTTCAAAAAAATTTATTGAATCATTTACACTTTTAATATCTATATTATATAATCTGGCAATAAAATCTTTCTTTTCACCACCTTTATAAAATAAATAAATTGTTTCAGCCTGTATATTTGTATTTTTAATAATAGGTTGTCCAAATTGATGATGTGGATCAACAACTATATTTTTGTCTCTTCCGCGGGGCCAAAATCTTTCTGCTAAAAATGTCGAATCAAAATCAATTTTTTTTATATAATTTTCTATGATTTTTTTTATAGCTATTTGTTGAGTTGGATCAGCTTTAATAATTGTTTTATTTTTATCAGGACTATAAAATATTTTATTTTCATCACTCGAAATATAAGTAGTAGCAAATGGATACGGATTTCCAATATCCTTTGCAATTGTTTGATGAGCAGTAATTATTTGTTGAGAACTTATTTTTTTTTCTCTTAGTTTATAAAACACAAAAAATTCAATTAACATATAAAAATCCATAGCTAATTGACGACCAGAACCCCATGAATAACTGATATCTTCAGTTTTCATTCTGTTATTCCAGTAAGTTCCATGCCATCTTCTAACTTTATCTTGAGGTAATCCCAAAATAAGCGATATATCCGGTACTGTATAGATGCCAGCCCCCAGTCGTGGTTTTGAAATATTTAAAATATCACTCATTAGAGACGCTTAATTGTAAAAATGATTTATATAAAGTAAAAATTATGCCAAATTACATTATTATCTTTGATGTTGCCAACAATATCTACTACCTGTTTGAGCATTTCTTTTACATTGAGTACCTTTTTTAGTTGTTGCTTGACATCGCATAGTACCATCTGTATTAATACCTTCAGATTTCTTTTCTTTAACAACTGATTTAACAGGTTCATCAATAACAGTTTTACTTTCTGATTCAACTGTTCCGGTACTCAACTTATCAATTTTATTATCTAAAACGATAAGTTTAGCCATCAAATTATTAATCACATCCTTTTGCTCATTCAAAGCTTTTTCTAATTGATTAATTTTGGTTTCTAATTGGCTGATTTTATCATCCTGAGCAAAGGATGAGGACAACAAAAGAACAAAAAATAAACATGCTGATAAAAAGAGATTTTTCATAAAGCCTCCTGTAAATATTATTTTAATTTTTTACCACAATGAGGGCAGTAATTTATTTCATCTTGATTTTCTTCAATTTGTTTTCTTTTTGAAATTTCCTCAATAAAACCCATGCTGATTATACCGGTTGGTATAGCAACCAATCCTATCCCAAATAAAGCAGTGAAAGCTGCTAAAATTTGCCCTAATGCTGTTACCGGATATATATCTCCATATCCAATTGTTGTAAGCGTAGCAAGAGCCCACCATAATGCTGAAAATATGCTTGTAAATTTATCAGGTTGAATTTGATTCTCAATATGAAACATAATATATGAAGATAGTAAAATTATTATAGAAGCCATAAATAATGTAATTAATAGCTCATCTTTCTTACTTCTTATAACCTTTCCAATTAATGATAGTGATTGAATAAAATGTGCAAGTTTGAATATTCTGAATAAACGTAAAAGTCTTAAAGCACGAAGGATTCTCAAATCGAATTTGAAAAACATAGGCAAATAGAAAGGCAAAATTGAAAGCAAGTCAACAATTCCAAATGGAGATATCATATATTTTAATCTTGATTTGATTTTACTTAATTCAGGATATACTAAATCCGATATCCAAATTCTGATAAAATAGTCAAGTGTAAAAACTATAACAGAAAATACATCAAATACATGAAAGTAAAAATAATAATGATGATAAATAGGTTCGTAAGACTCAAGGATGATGCAAATAATATTTAAAATAATAAGTGTCGAAAGGAAATAATCATCAATATAATAAACGAAATTTGTCTTCCGTTCAGGATTTATCATTATAGCAAATAAAAAATTCTTTATTTTTTTCATTATCATAAATGATATTATTTATTCTCAATCACATCTTGAATATTCTTTTTAATAGCAGACAAAAAATTATATCCTGTCGAGCTTTCAATTCTTCTCACAGTTGTTTTATATTTCTCCCAGTCATCTGTTCTTATTCCAGCTATATTCGGCATTACTACAGCATAAACAGGGGTATTCTCATTAACATTATTCAATCCCTGTCCGCGATCAAGAATAACTACAATTTTAAAACAACTGTCAGGAACGGATACTCCATTACCAATTGTCGAATCAGTATGGAAGATTCCACCGGCATAAACAAAAAGTTCCTTATTTTCCTTTTTACACAGATCCTCACAGTAATATTCGAATTGAAGCCAAACACCTCGGTTCAGGTCCGGAGTTTGAGGGAGTATATTTGTAAGAATAAATGTTGATTTATTATCTTCTATTGTTTTTGTTCTCTCTTCTGACCTTACCATGTGTCCGCGGTCATATCCTGAGTTAGTATAATCGGAATGTTTAACACGATACCAACCTGCAGGAAGGGAAGTGTCTGTAATGAAATTACCCGAGTATCTATCAACATCACCAAACCAATCAGCGTTTAGCTCCCATGCTACCCAATTAGGAACGTTTTTATTATGATTATAACTCAGAACATATTGTGAACGGATGATGATATAATCATCAGAGCTATCTAAATCAGTTGGTTTACCTAAAGAGATATGGATTGAACCTGTATTATTATTAGGTACTGGTGGAATAGGTCCGTCACAGGAGAATATAAATAATATTCCTAATAAAATTATCATTAATTTCATTATAAAATTAAGTAATAGAATTGATTTAGTATTTATTAATATTTTAATAATTTATTTTGGTATATTTTGTTATCTATATTTAACCAATAAAAATAAATGCCTTTAGGAAATAAATCTAATTGTATTGAAATATTTTGCTCATTAAAATCTGAATAAGATTTATTAAAAATTTCACATCCATATAGATTAAATAATTTAAAATTCAATGTTTTTATTTGTTCAGTAAATTCAAATTTTAAATTGTTATTAATTTGATATGTTTTAATTGAATTTTGAATCAATGTATTTTCTACAAAAGTTTTATTTTCAATTCTATATCTAAATAATCCTATTTCGTCTTTACTAACTGCTGGGTTTCCTGTGAAATTTATATAAATATCATCATTATTCATTGCAATTTTAGAAACGGATAATATATTATTAAGATAATTTTTTATTTCAATCCAAGAATTACCTTCATCATAAGATAATTTAATTTTATCATAATTATCATAGTATTTTTTACCGCATATTAATAAAATTACTCCATTTTTATTAATAGATATATTCCCAACGCTTTCAATAGAATCTTTTAATATCCATGTATAGCCTGAATCAATTGAAAAATATAATCCATTATTTGTACCAATAAATATATTTTTTGTTTTAGGGGATATTGCAATACAATTTGTTCCCTCGGTTAAACTTTTTAATTCATACCAATCTTTACCTTTATTATCTGATTTGCATAAATGTCCTATTCTGTCATGTGCAAAACCCAAATTATCAAAAAAAGAAAACTCTTTTAAATAATAATAAAATCCTTCAGAACGGTCTTCTCTTACATAAAAATTATAAATAAGACTATCATAAATAAAATATGATAAAACATCCCCGGTTGTATTTGTAGGAAATCTATATGACATATGAGAAAGTAACCAAAAGGAATCACCGGTATCAGATATAATTTCCGGTTTTGACCATGTATCTTCGTTGGAATTAAATTTAATTGTTTTAATATTCTCCCAGGTCTGTCCATTGTTACTGGATTTTATTATTAAAATAGAATCATGTTTTTCTACTCCAGTAAAAGGTGTATACATCATAAAAGCACCTAATAAAGAACCGCCGTTTCTTGTAACAAAATTTATATTTCGATTTAAATTAACAAGAGACCAATTTAAACCTTTGTCTGGTGAGAAATAAATACCATTTTTATTTTTAATATAAATATTATCAACAGAATCTAAAACAATATTATCCCATAAAGGTAAGGAATCAGGCACTGATAATTTATACCATTGTGCAGATAAGGGAAGAAAAAAAAAGAAAAGTAATAATAATGTGATATTTTTCATGTCAGTCCCTTTTCTGATTTATTAATAAAATTATGATATGAAAGGTAATTTTGTTTCTTGTTTTTCCTTTTCCAATTTCTTTTTTGCTTCCTCTTTTCTTTTTTTACTACCTGCAATCCCAATCGCAATAAATACTAATACCCAAGTAAATGTAAAGGAAATTGGAAGAATTTTATTAACAGTATCATTGAAATTTTTTTGAGGACTTTCATAATAATCAGCCCAATCACTTTTATCGTTTGAAAAATCCTGAGCAGATTCTTCTGTTAGAGAATAGTCATTTGCATCAGGTAATGATTTTGATGAACACGATGTCCAAAAGAATAATATAATTTGAATAAAAAATAATATAAAAATTAACCATTTAAACATTCTCATGCCAGTCCCTTTCTGATTTGTCTATAAACACCGATGACAATTCCGAGTATTTTGAACTTGTCATCAATATGATTAATTATTATCGGTTTTATTCCATTGTATGCACTATGCAAATATATAATGCCGTCTTTGAATTCATATTTCTTAATTATTAAATTACCATTCAAATTGCAAATTACCAAATCATTATTTTTTGGTTCCTGTACAATATCAAATACAACTGTCTCACCGGAATAGATTCTGGCTTCACTCAAAGAATCACCAGTAACAAAGATTGCCTTAGTTGTCTTTGGATTAACCTTTAACCCAAAACCTACATTAGTTTTGAATACAGGAAGGTCATCAAATGATACGAATGTATTTGTTGTGATTGCCTGAGCGGAAACAAGATATAAAGGTATTTCAGCAAATTCCTGCAATTCATCTATATTTATATTGTATAACTCGGAAACGTTGGGTTCGACTACTATAGAAGATTTATTTGTTGTTTGATATTCAGAGTTTTTTAATAGCATTCCCCCTTTGCCAAACATATACCAATTGTAATTTAATCCTAAATTTATTAATCTATCACGGTATTTTTTACCTATTATATTATTACTTTCATTAATATATTTTGTCAGAGTATCATTTCTCATACCAATTTTATTACAAAATTCTATGCGACTATTAAAATTTTGATTAATAAAATACTTAAGTCGTTTCTGAGGTGTATTTAAATGCTCTATCATATCAATTTTTATGCCAATAAAAAATAAAATATTTTTTAAATAGTAAAATTTTCTCTTGCTTTTATAGTAAATTTTTTCCTATATTTGCCATTGTAAAAAAAACAAAACGAAAATTACAATGTAATTATCGAATGAATTAAACAAATTTTAATTAACGTAACAAAAGGTTAACCAAGTGTTAACCAGAATAAAACAAAATTTAACTAAAAAATTATTATTCACAAAATATAATAAGAAAATGGGAGAAAAATTAAAATACGGTACTATAGCAGAAATTGCTCGCAAACTGGGGATATCGAGACCTGCCGTATGTAAAAAATTATATAAAACGAAAGACCCCCAGGTTTTGGAATTAGCCGCTCAAATGGAAGCCGACTATCGTAACAAACAAAAAAAAGCACTTGAGAAATTTCATAAAGCAACATCTATAGAAATAATGTAAAGGAATTATTATGACAATTACAGAAGCAGAAAGAAAGAGAACAGATGTTGAAGCGAAGTTCAACATCTTCATGGACTGGATTAAAAATGATTTGCTCGATGAATCTCAAATGCAGACAATTGACGATGCGAAGTGGGGAGTACTTGGACACTTCGATGCTGAAATTTCTAATGCTAAAAATATGGAAAGAATAAGGGAATACAGGGATTCATTATGAAAAAGAAGTTCACGATTCAAATTACATTTAAGAATAAGGACCAATTTGAAATGGCGAGATATTCTTTTTGGTTATATAAAAAAGACAGAAATAGATTCAGAAAATTTTTTAAATCACATAATATGATGCCAAAAGATTTTTTTCACCAAATTTTAAATCAATTAGGAGCTTAAGATGGCAACACCAAAAGTAGAGACATCGGAAAAGACAAATGCCAAACTTGTATATGGTGCCCGGTCTGTTCTGCTACATACATCAGTTGGGATTTTTAATCTTGATGATTTGATATATATAGGACCTCTTTATCATAAAAGTGAAGATGAAGAACCGGCTTATTATATCACTGAATTCAGAACTCATAATCCTTTTCAAATCCCTAAAAGTCATTTCGAACAAATATTAAAGGAATTCCGTGAATTTGATATCGTACTGAAAGAAGGAAAAATATCAAAGAATAATAAATAATGAGAAAGCCAAAATCTAAAATATGGCCCGAAGTAATGAACTGGCATCAAGTCAGGGATTATCTTGGGGGTAATATAGGAAGGGATAAGATTATGTCTATGATGAAGGAGGGTAAAATCCCTTCTTCTAAAATTGGAAATAGGTATGTTGTTAAGAAAAAAGATATTGATATGCTTATTGATATAATTTTTGATATACCTATTCAAAATGGAATCATCGAGAGTTTCCCGGTTAAACATTTACATAAAATTGTGAGGAGTACTGTGGGATAATTATTTGTGGGGTAGTGTAACTGGCAACACGCTGGGCCCATAACCCAGAGCTTCGGATTCGACTTCCGACCCCGCAACAAAAATAAATAATGCTCTTGCATCAATCAATAACGAAAATCCGCAAGAGCATAAAACAACTAAATGTTTATAAACAAATTTAAGAAGGGAAAGCCTAATGGCAAAGAAAATTTTCTCCACACGAGAAGCTGAAACATTCAAGCGGATCGAGGAACAGGTTAAGAAAATCAACTTTCTTAACACAACTGTAATTCAAATGCGGGATGAATCGCTTCTTGCACCATCACTGGAGCGTGAATTCGGTGATAACGGCTATGCAGACCTATTCACGCAAATTAAGAATGCTTCCTCAGAAGCTACAATAGGTCTGCTCTATCACAAAATTGAGGAAGAGAAGATTGTACTTAAAAATATTTTTAAGTCATTGGAAGGAGTGAAAAAGTGAAACCTTCAAAAAGCAATCCTTGCTTCTATGTCAATTTAGATGACGGAATAATAGGTGATGAATTTGGCAACAGGTATGGCATTTCAGATTTCAAACAATTAGTTGCCAATTCAGAAGAACCTTTGGACATGACATTAATGGCTCAGAGATTAATCTCGTTGAATTATGATATGAATAAGTTAAGAAACTTTTATAAGGAGAATCCATGAACTATTCATGTTTAAGATGCAACAGACCTTTGAAAAATAAGAAAAGCCAGGAAGCTGGATACGGGCCTGTATGTCTTGCAAAAAAGAATGCTGATTCTGATTCAAATGATGAGACAATCTTTTCAGAAGATTACAGAACTGTTCTTGCTATTCCTAATTTTACAAAGGATATTATCTGTAATAGATATTTAGGAAAGACATCGGTTAACATTCATCAAAGAATCGTTTATCATTCTCCTACCGGCTTCGAATGGGGATATTCCGGTTCAGGCCCGGCGGATTTAGCGCTGAATATACTCAGCTGCTTTATTGATGGAGTAAAAGCTTTTCCACTTCATCAGGATTTCAAAAGGGAATTTATAGAAAGCTTGCCAATGCAAGGAGGCACAATCAAAATACTACAATCAGAACATGGCTCAGAGGAAGGGGAGTAGCAATATGATAATTGTTTCTAAAGCTATAAATGGAATATCAATCAATGGAGATGAATACCTGATTGATGTTAATAATGAAGTAATGAAGTTCGATGATACTGAACAGGCAAAAGCATATCTAAAACATTGCGGTGTTTCTGATGAACAAATCGAAGAGCAAATTAATTTTAATGAGGAGGCAATATGAAACCAGTCAAAACAAAAGATTTTTATAAAAAACAAGCAAGAATTGATACAATTCTTAATGTCATATTCGGACTGACAATCGCTGTTATCCTCTTCCTTGCAGGTTATGGATTTTTTGAATTCAGAATTTGGGAGTATATAAAATGGTAAAAGCAAAAAACACATCGAAAGCAATAGTCGATATGGCTAACATCTTCCAACAGATGCAGACTCAGTTTCAGAATGTAATAAATGAAATTAATCCTGAAGATAAACTGATTGAAATTGTAGAGCCTTTCTACGTGAATCCGGTCTTTGTAGATAAATTCAAAATTCCTACAATCTACCGTTTCAATCAGCATAATAACAGGCATTACTTTACTGTAGCTGATTTCAATCCGGAAGAACCAATTATACCTTCGAAGATTATCACATTCTTCCCATCGGTAACAAACATTGAAGATAAGACAATGCCGATGAGCTTCGGTAAGCAACAGATTATCGGTGACCTTGGATTGAAGGGATATCATAAGATGATGAGAGAAAAAGCTTTTTATGGCACTTTCATTCACATTCTTATTGCCGATTATCTCCGCTCAGCTAATCATAGAGATGAGCGTTGGTTTGACTTCGATTCCATCCCGGGCAGAATTTCATTGTATATTGAAGAGCATAATATTGATTTCGATACTAAGGACTGGGTTTATAATTCAAAGAAAGACCTTGCTTCATTAATTCAATTCTGCATTGATTATGAGGTTGAACCTTATGCTGTCGAAATTATCGGAATATTTAATGACGGGAAGTATCGTTTTGCAGGCACTCTTGATTTGTTGTGTGAATTAACTGTTTCTGAAAAGGGCTTCTTTGGTGATACTTATGTAAGTGGCAACAGGAAAGGGGAGCCAAAAGAAACCAAGCAAAACAAAAGAGTGAAAGCCCTGGTTGATTTTAAATCAGGAAAGAGTGGTTTCTTTACGGATTATGAAGTTCAGCTTCACATGTATAATCAAATCGTTCAGCAGAGCTTCGGTATGAAGGTTGAGAAATTATACAATGTTGCACCGTATGATTGGGAAAGAGAACCAACCTATTCAGTGAAAGACCAAACTGAATCTATTCAGCAATTCAGAATTCCTCATATACTTGGTTCTTACCAGGTGGAATGGAAAGATCCGAAAGAAATATTATTCATCAACGGAAAATTGAACGGTTCAGGAATGCAGGATGTTATTCAGTGGGTTCCGGCTGCTGATTATGTATTTAACTATGTCCGGAAGAACTTTTACAAAGGAAATTAATTTAAATTTTTTATAACATTAATTAGGAGATTTTTATGGAAAATGGTTTAGCAATATTTCAGCCGGTTAAAGCTGAGATTATTGGTTTAGCTAACAAATGCAATACTCTTGTAGTCAGCAAAGCTACAATTGATTCAGCAAAAAGCTTGGTTAAGGATGCTCAGAAAATTGAGAAAATTATCGAGGATAAGAGAAAGGAAATTACAGCTCCTCTTCTCGAACAACAACGAGGCATTAAGGCCTATGCTGATAACCTTGTCAAAGAATTGTCTGAAGGCATCAAAGGATTACGTGAACAAATCAGAAACTTTGAAATCGAGCAGGAAAGAATTAGGCAGGAAGAGCTCAGGAAGATTGAAGAGGAACGTACAAGAATCGAAGCTGAGAAAAGAAAAGCAGAAGAGGAACACGCAAAGCTCGTAGCTGAAGCTCAGGCAAATGGAACACCTGTTACTGAAATACCTCCGGTGCCGGTTGTTCCTGAAGTAAGTGAACTCGACCTTAGAATGAGAGAGAAGGAACTCGAAGCCAGCAAATCAAAATCATTGAGAACAGCATGGGATTATAAGATTGTTGATGAATCACTCATCCCAAGACAATATATGATTCCTGATGAGAAGAAACTCAGAGCAGCAATCAAAGCAGGTTTTCATGAAATACCAGGTCTGAAAATCTTTGAGGATCCGAACTTGGTATTGAGATAAGAAGAACACTATTCAATAATTAATTTTTTTCTATAATAAATTTTTAAGGAGTATTACGATGGGTTTACAAACCGAAGAACAGGTTCAGCAGGGTAAACTGAATTTTGTTTCTATTAATAATGTAACAGGTAAGTTCAGATGTGAACATGTTGATTATCCGGGCATAGTAGGAGATTTTCTTGGGTTCAATTCTCACTCTTATGAGTTCCAAAAAGCAGACCAGAAGAAATTGGACATTTATCTTACCGACAACGGGACGGTTTACCAGGTTCAATTTGGCTTCTATACATGGATAACTCTTAATATTTTGAATTGTATGTCAAATATACCTTCACTCGGAGATGGCGGTAAACTGAAACTTACAGCTGTCAAAGATGACAATAACCAGCGTGTTTATATCAACTGGAATTCCAAACCAGTAAAATGGTTCAAGACAATGGAAGAACTTAAAATCTCTCCGATTAAGGATAAGCAGAAAAAAGAAGCTTTCAGGGATAAAATCATTGACAGGTTTTATGAACTTCTTTTTGATAAGTATCCTTTCGATCCGCAAGAGGCGGTTCCTGTTCAAACAGATAGTGAACCGGAAGTAAAATCTACATCGGAAGATGATCCGGACATACCGTTTTAATTAATCTCCGGTGCGGCTGTGTTCCGGTCTAGTCCTTCAACGGAATTTGCTGACAGTCGTACCGGAATCTTTTGTTCTTTGAATAGGGTGAGTGACGGAATTGGTAGACGATTAATCCCAGAATCCGATGAAATAGGGAGCATCTTGAGTTAGATGGTCGGAGCAAACTCATTGCAGGTTCGAATCCTGCCTCACCCTCTAATTAAAAGCAGAGTAGCAGAATCGTTCTTTTAGCTGGAAAGTATTTAACAAAATAAAACCGCTGCTCTGCTGAATTTTAATAATAAATTATTCTTGGTGAGCTATGAGTGAAAAAATAAGTTATAGAGACATGGCTAATATAAATTGGAAAACAGGGAATGAGACTTATGAAAATATTCAACTCGGATGTCTACTGAAGATTGCTGACAACATTGAAAAAATGGCTCATAACTATACCCAGTTAATATCTGAAAGAAACAGATATAAAGAATGGTATGAGCAAGAAAGAAAAACCACACACAAACTATACCGTAGCATTTCAGCACTCAGGGGAGTGATTACCAAAATGAAAAAGAAAGCGGGAGAAGGGAAATGAAGAAACAATTAGAGCTATCTGAAAGTGAATTAATCAGAATGGGATTTACTAAAAATGTATATCCTGCGGATGAATACAACTCTGAGAAAACAACTTATGAAATACCTATTTTGAACGGAAAGATTTATTACAATCTTAACGAATCAATATATAGATGGTATATTGAAATAAAGGCAGGAGATTATTTTAATAGCATTCATTTAAATATTGAGACCACAACAGCCCTTAACACACTCTTACAATGTTTTAGAATTAATTCTCAAATGACAGCAACACCGGAAGAATTTAATAATGGAACACCTGAAACAGAGACCTATAAAGGTGTTACTCTGAATTTGAAGGACAAAGAATATCATAATATGGTTACTTTTTATATACCTCTGAGGTATTCATTTAACACAGTGAAACAGGCAAAGGAATTTATTGATAATAAATTATTAACAAATAAATCAAGGAGATAAATCATGGCAAAAAAGAAAAAACAACAGGCAATATCCGAAAAGGATTTTGAATCAATTCAATCCATCGAGTTTCTCATCGGTGATGATGCATACACAGGTGTAAAGGTTACAAGAAAAGACAAAACTGAACTTACTTATGGTTCTGATGTTATCAGCATGGAACATGCAGAAAATCTCATCAATGATTTTGAGGATTATTTGCTTCAGCAAGATTCAGAACTTCCCGATATTAAGGAAGAGGATGTAATTTCTGAAACCACACCCGAACCGGAAAAAGTAAACACAGCTAAGAATATGGAATATACTCATAAGCTCACACCTGAGGAGCTTGTTGAGATTGCCGATGAACAAAATGCTTTGTTAGAGGAAAATAATAATCTTGAATCAGAGCTTGAACTGGTTAGGGAAAGAGTTAATCCTCAAATAAAAGTTAATGAAAAAAGAATCAATGAACTGCACAGGCAATACTCAACTAAAATATTAACCAGGACTGAAACAATTACTCCTGAAATTGACTGGAAAAAAGGTGTGATGTATTATCTTCATCCGGAAACAAAAGCTATTCTTGAGGAGCTTCCTATTCCATTAGAGATGAGACAGCAATCATTAGGGTTTGATAAGTCAGGAAAAAAGGAATGGGTGATAAATAAGAATTTCAAACCTGAAAATTTATCTGCACTTCATCAATGTATTTATCATTTGTTATTTGCAGGTTATGAACCAAAAGAACTTATGGATCTTTTCGCTGATAAAATGCCGGCTACAGCATCAAATATTAAATCATATATAAAAGAAGAATTCAAAAAGAAACCTGGTTTTTTCCTCCCCGCTGAAAAAAATAAAAAATCCCTTGATTGCTCAGCTTCCGGAATAATGCTTAAATATCAAATTGGTGATGATGAGAAAAAAATCCTCAAAGGAAAAGAGCTGTGCCTAGTAGTTACTAATGTTCTTAATCAGATAATTATTCTACCTGAATTCGAGCAATTCGTTCAGCTGACTCCCGAGCCTGAACAAAAGGAATCAAAAACGAATATAACTGAATCAATTGATGAAATTGATAAGAATATTTGGTTTGAGTATTTCAAAGAATATCAGCACGTTGAATTTCCAAGAGGTGTTACTCCGAAGCGGATTGATAAGGTCAAAGCTGATATTATCAATTCTGGTTTCTTTATTGAACTCTGCACATCAGCTAAGAAGAATGGCTCTAAGGAATTTCATGACAGCTACGCAGCAGACTTTCTTGATTATTGTTATGATGAATTATTGCAAAAAGGTATTATCAAGATATAGTGGTTATTAAGGAAATCATATTATATCATTTAGACAAACCTCAGCTTGAGGAATTGAAAAGATATTCTCTGACAAGGGAAAATCTGAACAACCTTAAAAAGTTTGTCAGGCAGAGAAACAGGGATTTGTTCTTGAGTGGAAATAATAATGAGAAGTTCTTTTTTAAAATTAAACCAAAAGAGAAAGTGAATTGAGAGAAACCCCGAAAATATGGACGGAAAAAGAAATAGCTTTTATTAAAGCAAATTATGAGACTATGACTGCGATTGAATTGGCGGATGTATTTACTGACCGCTATAACAATGTTACCCGGGCTCAGGTTAAAAATAAAATTTATAAACTGAGATTACATAAAACAACTAATAAAGGTCAGTTTAAAAAGGGGCAGATTTCTCACAATAAAGGAAAGAAGGGAACTCATTACAGTCCGGCTACTGAGTTCAAGAAGGGACATTTACCTCACAACACAAAAGCTGATGGAGTTATCTCGATTCGATTATCTCATAGAAATGATAATCCGATTCCTTATAAATGGATCAGAGTTTCTTTAAGAAAATGGGAATTGCTTCATCGCTATTTATGGATCCAACGCTACGGTAAAATCCCTAAAGGTTACAATATAATTTTCAAAAATGGTAACACTCTTGATTGCAGATTGAATAATCTGGCGATGGTTTCGAGAGATGAACATCTGCAAATGAATCACAAGTACCATTCAAGTGATGGATGGATAGCATCTACATTATCTCATAAGAATCCGGAGCTAAAAAAACTTATTATGAAGAATCCGGAATTAATCGAATTAAAAAGAAAACAATTAGAATTACAAAGGAAAATCAATGAACATAGAAAAACGGCTTAAATACATGGTTGGTAAGACCTGGCTTTACAATACTAAGAATTATCTGATTAATGATTATACTATTATTGAGGATATGATCCTACTCAGTACAAATTTTGGTTTTGTTAAATTTTCTGTTGATGAAGCTCAGAAAAAATTTACTGAGTTTATTCCTATTGACGATCTGCCCGAAGTCAAGCCAGGAAATAACGGGAATGGTACTGCTACCTCAATTGAAATATATCGTAAAAAAGAGTTAAACACATTGGTTGACAGGTTAATGGAGAATATTGAAAAAGTAAAAGTAGATAAAGATTTTGTTTGGCAAGCAAATGCAATAAATAAAAGTATAACTGCTATAACGAATCTTTTAAAATTAGAATTGGAAATAAAAAGATATAGTTCGATATGAAAGGAGATAAGTGATGCCATTACCTAATTGTCCGATATGCAACAGCAACGAAAATGTGCTTATAAATTTAACTGCTGATAAGTTGAATGAAACTCAAGATAGAGTGATAGTGAATAACACAGTCTATTCTGATTATTCTTGTATGGATTGTGATGAGGATTTTAATAATGAAGATTTGAGGGAGAATAACTGAATGGATGATGAACAATCAAAATTACTTTTAAAAGTGAAAGATTTTGCTAAAGACTGGATTACAAAAGTTGTTAGTAAAAAGAAATCTTATCAAGATAAATTATTAGATGCTTTAGAAATGATAATTCCTGATTGTGAGTTTGAAGATAAGAGAGGGGATGCCAGATATTTCCATGAGTGTTATTTCAGGAAAGGCTTTGATTCTGCTTTAATAGAATTTATGGAAGAATATAGTCCTGATTACTTTGGAATCAGCAAAAAGGGACATAATGATTTGACTAATGCTTTACGGATTGGCGGTGATTTTTTTATATGGAGAGGTGCTGGGGTTCTTGGATATACTGTCGGAGATTTATTTAAAGTTTTTGACGGAAATTTACCAAAAGAAGTTCGAAAATATTTCTATATGACAAGATTAAAGAAAGCAGATTTAAACGATATTATTCGGTTATAACTATGACTAACGAGCTATTCCCTGAAACAGTTACCAATCCTTCCGAGTTGGGTTATATTCAATCTCACTCATTGGATTACAGGGACATTTACCCTAATGCTACTCTTATGGATTTATGCAGGGCTTTAACTAAAGTGGACAGAATGAAGTTAGCTACACTTAGACTGAAGGAAGAGAAGATTGAAGTTATTACCTGCTCATCAGTTGATGAAGCGTATAAGTTAATGCAGGATACTTATTATAAAACCATGATGGGTGAGGGTTGGGAAAAAAAGTTTGAACCGAATGTATCTTCAGTTCAGAAGATTGATATTGAGTTACTTCCTGAAAAATTTGAAGTTGATTTAATAAATGTAGAAAGTTAATTAAATGCTCATAATCCAAATCATAATATTCATTACCTCTGCATCTGCAATCTGGCTGGTCAGCCGTAAAGAAGATTGGAGACGCTGGGGATATATTATCGGATTAATCGGTCAACCGTTTTGGTTGTACTCGACTTTTGTTAATGAACAATGGGGGATTTTCCTCCTGACTTTTGTTTTTACTTATTCCTGGGGACAGGGTGTGTGGAATTATTGGGTGAGGAAATGAACGATAAAATAATAGGAGCTTCAATTGATTATGCTTTAAATCCTACATTAATATTTGAATCAGGTAAAATATTAATGCAATCAATCGCAAAAATTATATATCCAGAATATTGGAATGGAGCTAAATTTGATTACCCCATTAATCCAGTTACCAAAGAGCAATTGCCGATTATTACACAGGTGAGGAAATGAAAAAGAATGAAATTATTAATAGGCTGTTAGACCAGTACAGTGATACTATACACACAGTTGATAATCTAAAAGATGATTTATACTGCTTTTCAAAAGAAAGTTATACTAAATCTCTTGAGGATTTTGCAGCTATACAAGTAAAAGTAACAGGCAAAATAATGAAAATTAAAATTTCTGATGAAGTAATAAAACTTATAAAATCCAATTTAATGATTGAGGAAAAATGAATAACATTAAAAATACTATTGGTTGGGCTGATTATTCATGGAATCCGATTGTTGGATGCAGGAAAGGATGTTATTATTGCTATGCTAAAGCAATGAATGACCGCTTTAAATTTATACCTGATTTTAGCAAACCTCAGTTCTTTCCTGAACGATTATTGGAGCCTGCAAAACTTAAGAAACCGAGTAAGATTTTTGTTTGTTCGATGGGGGAGATATTTGATGGGGAGCCAGATGATGTTATGAAAATTATTCGAGTTGCAAAGGATAACCCTCAACACACTTTTATGTTTCTTACTCAGCATCCGAACAGATATAGATTGTTTTACTTCCCTGATAATTGTATGCTCGGTGTAACAATAACAAAAGATACAGCCCTCAATTCAGCTCAATATGATTGGCTTACATGTGGCAATCTTAATAATAAAAAATTTATATCCATCGAACCGATTATGGGAGATTTCTCAGGATTTATTTTTGATGGAATAGACCTTGTTATCATCGGAGCTATGACCGGGCCTAAAGCAAAACCTACTCAAAAGGAATGGATTGAATCTGTGAAACATCACAATATTTTTTATAAAGAATCAGCGAAAAGATTTTTACAAATTTGATTACAAATTTAGAGTAGTCTGAAATCATTAAATATAAATAAATCAATGAAATGAATTAACAAATTTTCTTACAAATTTTAAAAATAAATGGGATATGAATAATACTTATAGATGTGGTTTTTGTGGCTGTCCTACAGATAAAGATGGACACCCTGTAGATTTTAACGGGACTGATGAGGAATTAAATATTGCTGAATTGGTTCAGGGTTATTGTTGCTTAGAACAAGAAAGAGATGAATATGTAAGAATAACCATGGATATGGCTATTGATGCCGGAGATAGAAGTCTAGTAGGACAATTAATAAAGTGGGAATTAATGCCTTGACTTTTAACTAAATACATTGCACGTTAGCATAAGATTTTTAATGAAAACTGATATTAGATTTATGATTAAAGAAGCGGCTCAGGATTATATTAGAAGTGGTTTAAGCGTTATTCCGGTCTTGCTGAAAGATAAGAGACCGGTTATTCAATGGAAGGCATATCAGTCTAAAATACCTACCCAGGAATTGCTCGATATCTGGTGGGCTCAAAATGATTATGCTGTTGCCTTGATTGCTGGTAAAGTGTCAGGTGGAATAGAATTTATTGATGTTGATAACCATGACGGAACGGCATCTGAAATTTTTGAATCTTTTAAAGAGCTTGTTGTTAATACCGAACCCGGTCTCTTTGATAAATTGGTTATTCAGAAAACACAATCAGGCGGTTATCATATCGTTTATCGCTGCTCTGTTATCGAAGGTAACCTTAAGTTAGCTAAACGGTGGAAAAACGAAAAGGAACAGGATACAATCATCGAGACACGAGGTGAGGGGGGCTATGCTTTAATCTCACCATCTCCCGGCTATGAATTACTGCAGGGTACTTTTACTAATGTGCAGTTGATTTCTCCTGAAGACCGTGAACTACTTTTATCTATATCGCGGAGTTTCAATGAAGTCGAGGATGTTAATCAGAACAGAACTCCTGAACATACTGAATTTATTCAATCAGAACGTCCCGGCGATGCTTTTAATAAGAGAGGGGATATTGCCAATGAACTGAAAGATGTTGGTTGGACTTTGGTAAAATGCCAGGGTAATAAGGAACTGTGGAGACGTCCAGGGAAAGAGAAGGGCATCTCCGCTACATTTAATTTCATTAAGGATAAGTTCTATTGTTTCACTTCGAACGGACACCCCTTCGAAATGGGTAAAGCTTATGATAAGTTTGCTGTTCATACAATTTTATATTACAATGGGGATTTTAAAGAGTCTGCTAAAGAACTTCTCAGGCATGGTTACGGTTCGATGAACGGAAAAGGAAAGGGTATCTCCGGGGTAAAATCTAATCCGAACAAACCTACTCTTTTTCCTTCGGATGATATTTTCAAGGCATTAAATTTACCTGAGAACTGTGTTTTTTGGTATGAGACGACCAAAGGAGTAAGAGAACCAATCCAATGTCTTAACATTAATAAAACCAACTTCATTAATTATTTAGAGTATAACGGCTATTACAAATATTGGATTGATACAAACTTATCTATCTACATCAGAATTCAGCAAAACATTGTATCTGAGGAGACACCTGAAACTATAATTGATTTTGTGAAACGGGCTGTATATAACATGCCTGAAAAAATTTCAAACAATTTTACAAACCTTCAGTTGTGGGAAAACATTGTTCAGAAGATACACATATTCAAATCCAATGATTTTCTTGCTACACTCACACCGAAGCATTTAAACCTGGTCAGAGATACTAAAGACACAGCATTTTTCTTTTTCAGGAATAAATGCATCAAGGTAATAAAGGATAATGCAATAGAAGTTGATTACAAGGATTTGAAGGGGCATATCTGGAAAGAGCAGATTATCAAGCATGATTTAAAATTATTGCCACTTGAAGAGGCGGGAGACACTTCTAATTGTGTTTTCGGCAGGTTCCTCGAGCATGTATGCTCACCCCATAATTCCGAGTTCCCTGAAGACCGTTCTAAACGTATTGTTGATACGAAAAGGTTAAGTTCTCTCTGTTCAGCAATCGGTTACTTACTCCATACTTATAAGAACCCTGCCCTCACTAAAGCAATTATATTCTGTGAAGAAAAGATTGCTCAGAATGAAGAAGCAAATGGCCGTACAGGAAAGGGTTTAACCTATCATGGTATTATTAAATTAAGGAAACATGTGTTCTTTAACGGCAAACAGGTTGATTTTAAGGATAAGTTTTATTTTCAGAAAATCAGTCCTGATACTCAGCTTCTTATTTTTGATGATGTTAAAAAAGGATTTGACTTCGAAAGCTTGTTTTCGATTTTAACTGAGGGGATTACCGTTGAGCGAAAAGGAATGAAACCTTTTGAGATTCCTTTTGACCAGTCACCTAAAATATTAATTACTACCAATCATGTACTATCTAATGAAACTGATTCGCATCGTGCCAGGAAACATGAGATTGAATTCTCTGATTATTATACTGCTGATTTTACTCCGGTTGATGATTTTGGAGGGAATATTCTTGATAAGGGATGGGTTCCTGATGATCCTGAATGGGATAGATTTTATTCTTTTATGATATATATAACACTTCATTATTTGGCTAATGATTTGGTTGATTATCAACAGGTCAATCTTGCTGAACGGAAAATGATTGCTAATGTTAATGGTGATTTTCTTGAGTTTATTATGGATGAATATCCCGATGAAGAATTGACTCCCGGATTGAAAATTTTTAAAGATGATATCTATAATAAATTTACAAGTAAATATGAAATTTATGGTCCCCATGGACATTATGCGAAGTCTCAAACCATGACTTCAAAATGGATGAAAATGTACTTGGTTTACAAAAAAGTGAACTTCAAAGAAAGTCGAAATTCAACCAGGGATGATAGGAAAAAGTATTTTGTTTTAGGGGGTGATGCAAATGAGGGGATGTTCTGATGTGTCCGTTTATTAGTAGAAATATTGCTTTATTGTTATACAAACCGGGTTCAGAAAGAATCGGGTCAAGTTTTGGAAGTCGGAAAGAATTGGCTAATAATATACTATGTGTCCGTTTATATGATAAGAAAAAAGTAAACGGACACCAAACGGACACCAAACGGACACCCATAAATTTATATAATATAAATAACTTATTAATTATGTGGACGGTGGACGTTTGTTTTTACTATACTACACATAAGGAAAAAGAAATAATAATAAATAATAAAGAAATATATATATATGCATTATATATAGGGGGGATATAGGGGTAAATGTCCACCGTCCACACTTTGCTAACTATTATAAATAATTATAGTGTAAGCGTGGACACTTAAAAAACGGCAAACGGACACAATATTTATAAGTGATAAATAAATAAATTGATTAGAAAATTTAGTTAATACGGACACAGGGGGAAAAGCTGAAATGAAATTGTATGCTGATAAAGAAGAGAAGGAACTGAGTATTATTAATAATATTCTCGATAAACATAATGTTTCTTCAATGGAAATTGTCAACTGGGAACCTGTACAAAATCCTGTTGAAAACCTTATGGAAAATGTTAAATCCATCGAACAGGAAATTGCTGATATTTTACCAGGACCGGAACCAAAAATTAAACCGGAAACCATCAGACATTTTGAATCTGACTTCGGAAAAATTGAATGGAATACAGTTAAGAAAATTATCATATTTGATAATGGAGTTGTTTTTACTGAAAAGGAAATTCTTAATCTTCATCAATCTAACAATGGTGAAATGATTACTCCTGAGCAATGGAATCTGAAAACAAGTTTTAAAGGAAAGTTTGTTGAACCGGAATTAAGGATGCTCGATGCAAAAGCCAGCTGAAGAACGGTATAAAAGTAAACGGTCAGAATATTGGAAGGATTATTATAAACAGCATAAAGTTGATATAAAATTGAGAGAATATAAAAAATTATTAAATGGAGATAAAAGTGTTACGCGAATATCAAATAGAATTAGCTGACAAGACATATTCGATTTTAAAAGAATATTATATTGCTTATCTCTCGATGGAGATGAGAGTCGGTAAAACTTTGATTGCTCTTAAAGCGGCTGAACTTCTTGGTGTTAAAAACGTTTTGTTTGTTACCAAGAAGAAAGCAATCTATTCAATCCAGAATGATTATGAGAATGAACACTTTGGATTTGATTTGACAATTATAAATTATGAACAGCTTGATAAATACGAACCTGAATTTGACCTGGTAATTGTAGATGAAAGTCATAACCTCGGAGCATATCCCAAACCATCCCAAAGAACTGTTCGATTGAAAAAGATTATTGGAGCAAATTATTTAATCATGCTCTCCGGAACACCATCCCCGGAAAGTTACTCTCAGCTCTTCCATCAGTTTTGGATTTCAGATTTCACTCCATTCAAACATTCAAACTTTTATAAATGGGCTAAAGAATATGTTTTGGTAAAAGAGAAATGGATCAACGGTTATAAAATAAACGATTACTCTCGGGCTTATAATGATAAAATTATGCAGGTGCTGAATCCATATTTTATTTCTTATACCAGGGAAGAGGCGGGGTTTAAACAAATTAATATTATCGAGGAGATTAAGATTGTAGATATTAATCCCAAAATAAACGTATTAGTAAAATTGTTATTGGATAATAAATTTTATGAATTTAGGGACGGGAGTAAAATTGTATGCGATAGTGCAGTAAAACTTCAAAACAAGATTCATCAAATTTATTCAGGGAGTGTTATTTGTGAAGATGGTTCAGCAAAGGTTCTTGACCTATCTAAAATAGAATTTATTATACAGCATTACAAAGGATTGAAGATTGCAATCTTTTATAAATTTATTGCTGAAGGTAAAATCATTAAAAATAATATAAGTAATTATACTGAGGATCCGGAAGAGTTTAATAAAAGTAATGACAAAATATTTGTTTCTCAGATATTATCGGGCTCTATGGGGGTTAATCTTGAAACTGCAGATGTTTTGTTATTTTATAATATTGATTTTTCTTCTACTTTATATTGGCAAAGCAGGGCACGAATAATGAATTTTAATAGAAATAAACCACCAATTATTAATTGGATTTTTTCCAATGGAGGTATTGAAAAGAAGATTTATGATGTGGTATTAAAGAAGCGTTCATTTACTACTTACTATTTTAAAAAACATTATTTAAATGGAGAATATAAATATGTCGCAAAGAATTGAAATAAAACCAGGTGATAGGTATGGTAGATTAATAATAATAGAAGAACTACCATTAGTTAGAAAAAATTACGGTAAAGTTAGTAGAAATGTTAGAATAGTTAAATGCAAATGTGATTGTGGGAATGAGTTTATTATAAATTTAATTTCTTTAAGAAGAAAAGATTGTGAAAAAAGCTGTGGTTGTAATAAAAAAGTAAAATGTAGGGACATTAATATTAAACATGGAAAAACATTTACACGGTTATATAAAATTTGGAGCTCAATGAAAACAAGGTGTTTAAATAAAGAACACGATAATTTTAAATATTATGGAGGCAGGGGGATTAAGATTTGTGAAGAGTGGCTAACATTTGAAAATTTTTACAACGACATGGGAAATGGATATAAAATCAATTTATCATTAGACAGAATTGACAGCAATGGAGATTATAATAAGGCAAATTGCAGATGGATTGAAAAGAATGAGCAATTTGTAAATCGTAGATCAAACAGGAAATTTCATTATAAAGGAGAATTGCTTTCCATTTCTGAAATATCAAAAAAAATAAATATTAATTACTATCAATTAAGATATCGTTTAATGCATGGGTGGAGTATTGAAAAAATAATGAATGAATTCAAGGATAAAAATTAAATGGAGAAGGATATACAGGATAAGATAATAAAGTTCTTGAAGAGTCAGGGCTATTATGTAATTAAGACAATCGTTGTCAGCAGGAATGGAGTACCTGATATAATTGCCTGTATTCGTGGCAAATTTTATGCTTTTGAAGTGAAAAATGAAAAAAGGAAAATTACTCCTCTTCAAGAATATAACATCAAGTTAATTAATGAATCAGGTGGGAAAGCTTACCTGGTGCGGTCTGTCGAGGAAGTGAAGACGGTTTTAAGTAGTATTGTTTAATTGGAAATGAGATATAGAAAAACTATTATTTTAAACATAGATTGGGGGATATAATGGCTAAAGAGTTTATGCTCAAGTACTTAAAGAAGGAACATTTGAAAGGGAATGATGGATTGACAGAAATTGCCGATATATCTGGAATGGATATCGTGAAAACTTTACTCAAGAACCATGAAGGATTGAGGATGTGCTATGTCCCTATGTTGTCGAATAACAAAGAATTGATTCGGGAAGTAATCAGATGCAACAAAGATAAAATGACAATCACTCAATTGGTAAATATAACCGGTCTGTCGAGAAGAAAAATTGAGAGGATGATTGCTGAATTAGAAATGAAGGATTGAAAGTTAATTTATATTTTATAAATAATCAAAGGAGATTGTAGAATGAAAACTTATTATGATTTGGGTAAACCATGGGAAAGTAATAATTTATTTTCAGGTTTATTATTTTGTATTGATAGTGAAGATTATAAATTCCAAAGAAGTTTGAAAGCGATGGGAAGGGTAATTAGAAATAATTGGGATAGCGAAAATCAGCAAATGAAGGGGCTATTTTGTGATTTATATAATGTAAAATTAAAGCAATTCAAAAGTCTTATTTGTGAACGAGTATCGCACCATGCACCTTTAAATTTAAAAAGGAACGAGGAGGCATTTAGAAAAGACTTTAGAGATATTGAAAGTGAGGTTTGGGATTTAGAATGGAGAACCTTATTATATGATAAAATTGAAAATCAAAACAGAATTTATGCTAATTCAATTATTAATAAAAATAATGGAAACACTAAGGAGACCAAAATGAATTTACTACCGATTAAAGAAGCAGCAGAAAAAATTAATATATCCCCAAGCGAACTTTACAATTATATCAAAAAAGGTAAAATCAAATCTTGGAGACATGGAAAAAGAAGTTTATTTGTTGAACATGATGAATTAATAAACTTAAATGATAAAATCAAAAAGGCAACACCAGTAACATTAGCATCACCAATAAAGCCCCCCACAAATGGAGACATAAAAAATGGTGATATGGATTTAATATTGAAAAAATTAAATGAGATTGATAATTATGAACACATCACGCAAAATGTATTAAAGAAAATTTCTGAAACGAATATTTATTTAGATAAGATTAATTTTTGTGTGAAAAGAATTTATGAAGACTTATATGGTATTAAATAATATTTAATTAAATTTGATTTGAGGTTTTACCATGAAAAAATTATTTATCATATTATTTTTCTGTCTCTTATCCGGATGCGGACTCTTGGATGATTGTCATCAATGCAAAGGATTGAGTCCGCAGTATGAGGAAAAGTTATTGAAATATTATGAATGGGAATTGATGTCTTATGAAGAGCTGATGTATAAAATAAATGATGCAGTAAATTGTAAACGTGAAGTATGTGATGGAAATGATTATTGTACAAAACACAGATAGGAATTATTTATGCAAATAGCAATAAGCCATGATGATGGCACTTATGTTCTCTGGGTTGACGGTAAACTTGAAGGAAAAGTAATCGAGACAAGCCTGGATAAAATAAATTCAATTAAAAAAGAATTTGCTAAAATAATAAAAAGTCTGCAAGAGCTTCATCTCGAAAGGCAGAAGAAAGAGAATTTTTTGAATTCAATAAAACAGGGGTAAAGATTATGGAAGATTTCGGTTACGAAGATATGGAAAAAGCTTTTTACGCAGGCCAATATTCAAAGGAAACATTTAAAGTTTGGTTTGATAAAGAATATCCAGATAACATTAAATCAATTTTAAATAATGAAGCAAAAGAGAGGATTAAACAAAATCCAAAACATCTTAATTATTCAATTCCTGAATTAGATTCTGAAAATAAAATCAGACCCAAAATGCGAAGTTCAGGAAATTTTAGCTGTGGATTTTTAGATTAACTCATCATACCCTGTGCCACTAATCAGCAATTCCAAAAATAGTTGCGAATTATTACCAATTTCTATTCATAATTTCAATGCAGAATTATTACTAATCTCTGTAAATACCTGAAAATAAAGCAGATACAACTTGACTTGCAAAGGTTAATGTCTTAAGTTGTCATCAGTTAAATAAATGATTGATAACAAAGGACTTAACAATGACACAGCAGGAAATATTAAGAACAAACCAAACCAAGACTTGGAAGATAGAAAGACTTCTTGAGCTTGGAAAAACAAGACAGGAAGTTGCTGACCTGGTTGAAACAAATTATGGCTTTGCACATAATGTTTATGCAAGACTTTTTCCTGACAGGATAAGAAGAAATTCAACGAGAGAGGTTCTTCAGCAAACCGAATATATGCTGAGAAATTTTGAATTCAATCATACTTTCGGAGTTGAAATAGAAGCTTATGGAATAAGGAAAGAGGAAGTCGAAGAGGAATTAAGAGCAGCCGGGATTGAAACAAGAAATGAAAGTTATAATCATACAACCAGGAATCATTGGAAGATTGTAAGTGATGGTTCTTTAACAGGTCAGAATACTTTTGAATTGGTGAGTCCGAAATTAAGAGGCAAAGCAGGATTGAGACAATTAAAAACAGTATGCTTGATTTTGAAAGGAATGGAAACAAAGGTTAATAAGAGTTGTGGATTGCACATTCATTTTGATGCTGCCGAATTCGATATTAAAACTTGGAAGAGACTTTATAAAAATTATGCTAAATTAGAATTGCATATTGATAGCTTTATGGCACCAAGCAGAAGAGGTTCAATAAATCAATTTTGTAAAAGTTTAAGAGTAGCAAATTTTGAAAATAAAATTGATGATGTTTCAAATCTTGAGTATATGGAAACAGGATTGAGAATGATTGAAACTAAAATTACAGGTGGAAACAGATATTTTAAATTAAATTCACAAAGTTATTGGAGACATAAAAGTGTAGAATTTAGACAACATGCAGGAACAGTACAATTTGAAAAAATACAGAATTGGATTTACTTCTTAGCAAGATTGATTGAATATTCAAAGAATGCTGAAGTAAGAAATGAAACATGGGAAACATTAAAAAGTTTTCTGAGCGAAGATTTAATGAGTTACTTTGCAGGAAGAAAAAGAGAATTAGCAAGACAATAATTTTATTATATTTGTATAGGAAAGGAATAGAAATGAAAACTTATAATTTATTAGGTGGCGGAACCATAACAGCAGAGAGCAATCAGGAGATTGTTGAAAATTTAAATCTTACTTCTTTATTTGGAAGAAGAAAAAACCTTAATGAATTTATGGTTGAAACAGCGAAAGCCTGCCAGGTGCAAACTGGTGCAGAAGTAAGAACAAATAATATTAATTCGTTTGTTGAGGATTTGATTAAGGCGGGGTTCTTGACTGAATCTTAAATAAATTTCTTAATCACTTCGGCAATTTCATTAACATCATCTTCTGTCAAAACAATGAATGGCCTTGGTGGAATAGTAACCTGGTGCGGGCCTGTATATTTTACTTTTCTACCCTCAGCTTCGAGTTCAGCAGCTTTCTTCTTAGAAATGAAATGGGCACCATCTTCAAGAACAATATAAGGTGTTCCACCAGGATGAGTAAACGTAACTCCGAATTGATGAGCAGCGGCATAAGGTGTGTTTGCTGAAATAGAAACCTGTGTTTTTCCTTGAGGTAGAACTTCAATCTGTTGTTGCATAACACCTGAACGACTCAAGATTGCCGCATAAGGTCTAATTTTAGTAGGATTATATCCTTTACTCCATTTTGTCCAAGTCTGTGAACCTCCAGAGAATAAATCAATATTAGTTGTCTGACCACTCCATCTTCCATGTTGTATAAAATTCCTTTCAATAGTCATCTGAATGAGTGCAACAATTTTATGAAGGATTGGAGTTATATCTTCAAACTTTCTTTGAAGTTGTTTAACAGCATCATCAAGGGCATTCTTTATTTGAACTTCTATCATTTTACTAACAGCTTTACTAACTTTTTACTAACATTTTCTTTAATTGGTCACCGATACTTTTCACATAAATATTAGTTTGTGGCTCCCATGCTTCAAGCAAATTCAGACTGCTTTTTTGTTCTTGTTCGATTAATTGCTTATACAAATCATTTTTTGTTAAGTCTGTCAAAAAATTATTACCTGTTTTAATTTCCAATCCTCTATCCTGAATTTCTTTTGTTGATAAGGCATGGATACCACATTTACAACCCCATCGAGAACGCGGATAATGTATTTTCCAAAATGGGTCATCATAAGGAAGCACCAATCCATAAAACCTGATATGAAGTGGATTCGGCTGCATTGATTTTGATGGAAGCCATTCCCAGTAAGGTCTCAACCCCTGGTCACCTAATAATTTCATTCCTTGGTACTGCCCCTTTGCATAGCTGACCTGCATGTTTGTATCGTAAATAATTTTTAAGCGGTGTAGTTTATTTCCGGTCCAACCTGTCTTTTCAGCATAAGGCAAAGCTTCATTCTGAAAAGTAGTAAGGTCCCAACCTTCAGCCTTTGCAGTTTCGACCAGGTTATAAAAATCCTGGAGCAAATCCGCAGTCATAACTTTTGCAACAGTGAAAGCTTTATCGTGAGCAATTGCTGTCATCTCATCCCATCTCGAAGTTGGAATAAGGTTTTTGAATCTCTTTTTTAAATATTCAATTGCTCTTTCAGGAGGCATTTTAAAAGCAATGAGCATTGCATTGTTCAAACTCTCTGCAGATAATCCGGTCGGTTCATTTCTGAATTCATAGCCATGCTTTTCGCAATAATGCAGAGGAGTGCAATCATGCTGTTTGTAGAAATCCAATAATAAATTTTTATGCATCATAAATCACTTCTTTGATTTTACATTAACTGAAAGTTGACCGCCCGAATTAGCGATTAATATTCCTTTAGCAATCAGTTCTTCCACAGCATCTGTTTCTAATGTTGGAAACAGCTTGAGCATTTCTGCTTGAATTTCATCGAGTGAATTTCCATCCTCGATTAATTTTAAAATTGGTTTAAGAATTTTATCAGAAGCTTTAGCAAAATCATCGAGAGCTATTTCAGAACCATTATCGAGACCTTCCTGGTTAATATCAGTTTCAACATTAGCATCATCATTTTCAGCGAAAGGAAAAGAAGGAGTTGCAGGCTGTGGTTCGACAACATCAAACTCATCATCCTGGAATCCGTAATTTCTTTTGAAATAATTTTTAGTAAATCTGATTTGATTAGTGGATGCAAGAGCCTGGTCTCTTTGTGCTAATGCCATATCAACATCTTGTTTTTCATACATCTGGAATTTAGGAATTTCAGGAAGTGAACCGAAATTAAATTTTACAATCCATTTAATCAATTCATTCATCCAGTACTCGATGAGCCGTTTGTCATTATCAATAATTTCTTTCCTGACATTGAAGTGAACTGTTCCCAGTGCCTGAGTCCCTTTGTCCCCCTGCTCAGTAGTTAATGTTTGAGATAAGATTGCTTTTGATATTTCAGCATTAAAAAATTGGATAAACGATTCATAAGTTACTGCACCAGTCCTGCTTGATTCAAGAAATTGAGCTTTAACATCCGCAGGTGTTACTATTACACCATCTTGGGTCATCTCAGCTAACTCTTCTGATAGTTTTTCACATTCCTCAAATGTACTTCCTTCAGCCACATTAGCCCAAGTTATTGGCATCCCAAAGCGTTCACAGAAAGTAGCCCAAAACTCAACGATACTTCTTTTGAAAGTTACGGGCCAATAGCATTTAGCAAACAAAGCATCACCATAAGGATTGTTATAAGTGGCTTCATGCTGAACAATAAAAAACTTATACTGTGGACACAACTCACCTTCCATTTGATTTTTTTTTCTGAACCTTAGCATTTTATTATTGTCAAAGAAAAACCAGTCATTAGGTTTACCAATAATGTCAACAGGGATAATTTTTCCTAATCGTTCCTGCCATAAAATTTCAAGAGGTTTAAATCCCAAATAAGGAGCATCAAGCATTTCATTAAAAATTTTATATGTGTCTAACTCTTTAATGATATTTTCAATGATAATCACAGCATCGGTTTTATTTCCACCGCGATTGATTTCCCATTCAAGTGATAATACACCTGCTTTACGGCTTTGCATACAACTCCAAAGATGAGCATCATATTTTAATTTTTCATATTCAGAAATACGATTTCCTAATTTATTAAGCACATCGTCCGGATTCGGAAATGTATTTAATATTTTTGATGTAAGATTGTAATAATTATATTGAGTTGCAATTACTTGTTTGTATTTATTATTTGTTGACATGACAAACCTCAATTAAAAATATTTAAATTTTGTTCTTTGTTTTCTTTCTCTGTGTTCTACTTTTTCTCTATATGGTTTGATTTCTTTTATTTTCCAGAAGGTTTTACCATGTGAAAAAACACCGTATCTTAAGGCAGTCATTGCATGGTCGTTGAATTTTACAGGTTCTTCTGATGGCCTGCCGGTTGATTTCTCAATTTTATATTTATAAGTTTTAAATTCTTTTATTGTATTTACTGAATATTTATGAACATTATATTTCCAACGCCTGCAATATTCTAATCCTGGTGGTATTGCTTTATCAACTTTTTTTATATTAAAATGGGCTAATTTTAATTCTGAAATTCTGTTAGCATCTTCATTATCTGGGTAAATCGGAGCATTTCCGATATTTAAGGATTTCATAATTTTTATTAATTCAGAATTATTCAAAGCACTTTGGTATATTAATTCTTCTATATAAAGTTCATTGTTTAATTTTCCAATTTTTAAAAGTGCTGTAGGATTTGTAAATCCAAAATCAAGGGCATAAATAACATCATCAAAAGAATTAGGGAATTGAGAACATTCATTCCAGTTATTAAAAATCAGGTCAGGTGTTTTAGCTACATTGCCCAATCCATATATTTCCCATAAATAAGGGTCCTCATTTTTTAATCTTTCGATTTCATTGATTTGTTCTTCCGGTAAGAAATCATAATTATCGAGATAATTTGATTGTATGAAAATACAATCATCTCTTGTTAATATTTTATCATAAATAAATGAAAATTCATCTATAGGATTGTAATCAATAATGATTTTTTTGCGGGTCCTTAATGCTAATGCAATCCATTCTTCATAATTAAGCATATTAATTTCATTAATAAAAAGAATATCTCTCCCGGGGCCTGCTAATTTATCAGCGGAATCGGCAGAAAAAAATTCTATATATGAAGAATTATTTTTAAAATTATAGATGTAGTCGGATTTATTAAAAGAATTATCATTGTAAATTTTTTGTAATTGCATTTCTTTTTTAAAGTCTCTGAGAACCCCCCGTTTAACATGTGGTAATGTTTTGCTTACAATAGAAATTTCATAATATTCTTTTATAGCAAGAAAAATTAATAATTGAGTTATTGAATATGTTTTACCCGATCTGGTTCCTCCTTGATTTGCGATTATTCTATATGCAGGATTATTGAATGCCTCATAATTTTTTAAAAAAACCGGGGACACATTTAATGTTGATAAACTATTAGATAACTCATTCATTGTTTTCATCTATTAATTTAGACTTGCTACCATGAACAATTATGTTTACAGTTGATTCTAATTTCTCTCCTCCTGAAGTCAAATCACTTTTCACTATTTCGTTTGGCTCGCCCCGTGACATTCGCTCAATACCAATAATAGAGCTGAACTCATGGGCGGCTTTAATCATTTTATCAAATAATCTTTCGAGTGGAATACTATTAAAATCTTTTATCTTTCCAGTTTTTATTCTATGATTAATTGCTTCTGCAGGAAGTATAAGACATTTTTGAAATATCAGGGATTCTTGAGTATGACGTTTTGCCATCTCCCTGACTTCACGAATAATAGTTTCCCTTCTTTCTCTGTCTTTCTCATCAGCCCATGCTTTAGCACGATTAATCCAGTTCCATTTCTGTGAGTGGAGGTTCATTGTAACATAAGCCCTACCTGTTGCATCGGCTACTCTTTGGATTGTACGTGAGGGACCCATATCTCTGTAGATGCAGAAATAATCAAAAAGTTTTTCTGATTCGCCTGGCTGTCGTTCCCAGGGGATTACATCCTCTTTAACTATTTTCTTTTGATATTTAAATTTGTTTTCCATTTTCACTATCCACTGCTATTGCATCAAAAAAGTTTTTATTAATAATTTCTCCATTCCTTTTGATGATACACTCTTTATTATTCTCTTTACAATGCTGAATAAATCTCTGCACAATTAAATCACAGAATTGAGGTTCGAGTTCCATTCCATAACAAACTCTTTTTAGAATATCCGAAGTGATTAATGTAGAGCCTGAACCTAAGAATAAATCCAGAACAAGCTCACCCTCCTTAGAACTATTATTGAGGGCTTTTGCAGAGAGGGCCAGTGGTTTTTGGGTGGGGTGTATATAATTCCCATTATGCTCTCTCGATATTTCCCAAACAGTCGTTTCATTGTTGGGACCGAACCATCTTGCATTTTTACCGTTACCGACTGAACAATCTTTTCCTGCAAATACACAGGGTTCATGAATTCTTTTATAATGTACCCAGGAAAGAGGAGCCACTTGTTTTTTCCAAATAATTGGAACTTTATCATAAGGGATTTCATTAATAACAAGTGCCTGTATCAATTCCCTGAAATATGTAGTTGCATGCCAGATGTAATAGTGAGCATACTCGATTAAATATTTTTTTGCGATACTTAGGAATGTAGTCAGGAACTTTTGATAATCCTCATCCGACATATCATCTTTCCATCCCGAGCAATAAAGTGCAGTCCAGTCTTTACCATGCGGATCATCTTTTGAACCGCGTTTCATATTGAATTCAGCGTAATTTACATTATAAGGCGGGTCCGTATAAAGTAAATGTGCAATTTTATGATTCATTAATTTTCTAACATCATCTTCATTAGTAGAATCACCACATAAGAGGCGATGCTCATTGAGTTCGTATAAATCCCCTCTTTGAGTTTTCGGCACCTCGGGTATTTCTGTTTCAAAATTATCTTCATCAATGTCTTCCAATTCAGGATTTGTATCATCGAGGGCAGCATCGAGTAAATCACCAAACTCTTCCTCAGAGAACGGCATTGTTGACATTAAATCATCTTCAGGAAAAACTATTTTTATTTCCTGTAATAATTTTGATAACTTTTCAACATCGGCATCAAAGTTTGTTTCATTAGTCTCGACAGCAATTCTACGAGCTTCATCTAATGATATCTTTCCATGGTCATAAGCAATGACAAATTTTTTACCAAGCTTATAGAAAGCAACCAATCTGTGATTGCCATCAACCACTTCATAGTATCCTGTATCGAGAAGTCTTAATTGACATGTAACTATCTGCCCATTCCTTTTGATATTATTCAAAAGTTGTTGAGCCATAAAAGCATCGTCTGTTTTATAGTTCCAGTTGGCAGGGACTAATAATTCGATCGGAAATATTTTATAATTCTTAAAATTATTAAATTCATCCTCGGGGATATCCTTCAATTGTCTTGGGTTGATAGCCTTGATTTTCTTATGAAGATCCTGAACCGATACCGAAAAATTCATTTATAAACCTTATATAATTTGTTCATATTAACCTTTTTATTCAAATCAAATGAAAAACTTTTAAACATTAGGAACAGGGCTTGGTGAAAAACATAGAACGAAGTTTGTAACCAACATTGGTTACGGATGTGTTTACTCTGTGAAATTTAAATTTTTAAAATTTGAATTGTATTAATTCAATATTAAAAATTTGAGTATGGTTATCAGGAGTAAATATGCCAACAAAAAAAGCAGCTGAGAAGCCAAAAGAACTTGAGATTGAGGTCTTTAAAACCGGTGAGATAACCGATAGTGAAGGTGATACTAAAAACTGGTCACTTGAAGACCTTCAAACAATTGCAACAACTTACAATGATAAAATCAAAGAGGACCCGGGAGCTCAGGCACCAATCGTAAAGGGGCATCCTGAAACAGATGATCCTGCTTACGGTTGGGTTGAGAAGCTAAAAGTTGCAGGTGAAACCCTCATGGCTAAAATTAAATTAGTTCCGACATTTGCTCAGGAAGTGAAAGATGAGATGTTCAAGAAAGTTTCGATTGCTTTATATCCTGATTTGATGCTGAGGCACATTGGTTTTCTTGGAGCCGCTCAACCTGCAGTAAAGGGACTTGAACCTGTCAAATTCAATGACCATGAAAAAACATTTAAGATTTTTGAGTTTCAGGATCCTCCTCTCGAACCGACAGATACAGTAGAAGCTTTGAAAACAGCACAGGATGAAAGAGCAAAAAAATATGGCATCGGAGTAAAAGATAAAATCGGATACATAGCAAAGCCGGATGCTTATAAAGATTTGGATGATGAATCATTTTGCGATCCAGTCAATTATTTATATCCGGTTCATGACAAACCAAATTGGTATGCTTCATTCAAAACATTCTCACCATGGGATAATGGATATAGTGAAGTTGAGAAACAAGTTATCTATGCAAAATTCTACGCTTCAGCATTAGAGCTTGGAATCAAGTTTGAACCTGATAGAATATATTTTACAGAACCATCAAAACCTGCTGCTCAAACAAAGAAGCATGTTGATGTCCCTGCAGAACAACTGAGCAAGAAACAACTTATAGATGTCGTTAACAAGAACACAATTCAAAAAAATAATAATTTTCAAACTAATCAGAAAGGGAAAACCATGACATTTAAAGAATGGTTTGACGCTTATGTACAGGCTATTACCCAGAAGTTAACCGAAGCTTCCAATGAGGAAATAGCAACTCAATTTCAATCTTTCTCAGATGAGTATGTTACAGCTAATCCAATGCCTGCCGATGCTCCTGCACCGGCTTCTGAAGGTGGTACTGAGAATACCGAGCCGACAGAAAAGGAAAAGGAGTATGCTGAAAGACTGGAAACTCTTGAGAGAGAGAACAGGCAAATGAAGTTCAAGGAATACTTCAAATCTCAAAATGAGAGATTAGTTCCGGCACAGGAACCTGTTGTTAATCTTGCATTTGAATTTGTAAGAGAAAACAAAACAAGTCGTGAATTCTCAGAAGGCGGAAAGAATGTGAAAATAACTGGAGAGGAAGCTATCAAGAAATTGATTGAATCTTTCCCGAAACACAATCTATTCAACGAGCAGGCAAAAGATGGTCAGGGTGAGAGCAAGAAGAACTCCGATTTTGTTGCTCCTGAAGGAACTATTGTTGATGAAGATTCAGCGAAGCTCCATACCAAAGCCATGGAATATATCGAAGAGCAGAAGAAAGTAGGAACTACTATTTCTTACGAACAGGCGGTTAACGCTGTTATAAAAAGTTAAAAACCTTGAAATAAAAAACGTTTAATATTAATAAATAAAAGGATTTTAAAATGGGAAGATTACAAGACATAAGGATAGTGGATCAGGTACTGACCAATATCTGCAGAGGCTATTCCAATGATATTTATATTGGTAATAGTCTTTTTCCTGTAGTTACAGTTGACAAAAGTGGGGGTAAGATTCCACTTTGGGGTAAGGAAGCATTCCGTGTTCATAATACCGAACGTGCTTTGAGAGCGGATTCTAATAGGATCGATGGTGGATGGCTTTCTCTTGATGTTTATGCTTTGACAGAACATGATCTTGAAATGCCGATTGACTATCAGGAAATTGATGAAGCCACGATTCCAATTGAACAAAAATATTCTAAGCAAGTCATGGATATGATTCTGTTGGGAATTGAAAAAGAACAGGCTGATTTGGCTCAAGCATTAACAACTTATCCAACCGGAAACAAGGTTACATTAGCAAGTAATTATTTCAATGAACCTACTGTTGACTGGATTGAATATATTCATCAAAAAAATGCCGCGTTGAAAAGTAAAATTGCAAAACCAGCTAACACCTTAATCATCGGTCAGCATGTGTGGGATTTATTAAAATTCCACGCAAAATTAAAAACATATATTACTGTGAATACAGATATGTTTAACATGGTCCCCACAATTGCAAAACTTCAGGAAGTATTGGATATTCCAAAGGTACTGGTTGGAGGTGCATTATATTCAACCGATGCAAGTGATAATTTCGGATATGTATGGGGTAATAATATTATTCTGGCTCATGTAGTAGATCCTCCGACCGGAATAGCGAGAGATATTTATGATCCATGTTTTGGATATACCCTCCGTAAAAAAGGATTTCCATTTTCTGATACTTATGAAGAGAAGAAGAAAATTCAGGTTGTCAGAAATACTGATAATTATCAGGTGAAAGTTGTTGGTGCTGAATCAGCTTATATTATTAATAATCCGATTGACCCGGCTGTTTATGCCGCTTAATTATTGATTAAATGAAAAAAATATTAATAAATAATTAAGGAGATTATTGTGATAAAAGTATATAAGGTTCTTCATCCGATTCAAAGCGAAAGTAAGGTTTATTTGCCAGGTCAACCCATCCAGTTGGATGATGAGAAAGCAAAATACATTATGCATTGCCTTGAACCATTGAAGGCTACAGAAAAAACTCCTGCTCAAGCACCGGAACCAATTCCTGTTCAACAGGAAAATGTAAATCAAGAACCGGCTGTTAATCAGGTGGCTATTCCTATAAAGGAAGCAAACGGAAAAAAGAAATCTAATCAAAAAGTTAAATAAAATTTGGAGTATAGAAAATGGCGAATTATCCAGAAAATGTTTTGCACATAGGAACTGTGGAAGCCGGGAGTGCTTTGGCTACTGTGAAAAGATTTGTCAAGAAAGCATCAGGTGTTCTGGCTTACTGCGGAGCTTATGAAAAAGCTATCGGAGTTCTCGGACTTGCTGTTAATTCAGGCGAACAGGCACCGGTCAAGATGGCAGGTATTATAATCGTTGAATCAGGCGGCGCTATTACCCAGGGACAGAAGGTTACTTCTGATTCTGTCGGCAGAGCAATTGCATTGTATGATAAGGTGCAGGTAAAAATCAAAACTGCTGATGAAACAAGAAATGGTATTGCATATTCAAATGATGCAGAATTGGCGGCAATGAATCTTCTTGCATCGATTAAGTATAAAGTGTCAACTCAGTTGGTGCTAAAAAACCAAGAAGTAAGCGCTAAAAACTTCAATGCCAAATTATCATTACCGGCAGGTGCAACTGCTGTCGGTTCGGTCTTTGGAGGTGGTAGTACCCTTTTAACTCCAGCTGTTACTTTAGCTGACTCAAATGGCAACCTGGCAATTGCACAAACACAGGCAGTTGTCGCCAGTGGTGAGGATGTCCTAATCTTCGAAGGCTTCTTGAATATGGGTACTCTTGCAGGAACATTGGCTGTTCAGTGGGCAGCCGGAACAACTGAAACAACAGGACTTACACTCAAAGCAGGTTCTATTGTTGAACTGGCAGCACAGGGCGACCTGTATAGCAATGGTGTTGCACTCGATGATGCAAGTGCAGCCGGTGAGTTCATAAGAATATTATTGCCAGCGGCATAATTTATGGCTTATTTCACAAAGGATCAGTTGAAGAGCAGGATTGATAATGCAACATTGATCCTGCTCACAAATGACGACCCTGCAGGAACGACAATAGATGAAAATAAACTTGATGAAATAATATCAACAGCTTATTCAATTATTGATTCTGCACTCCGGGGACGTTATGCACTGCCTTTGACAATAACCGATGGGGACCTCAAAGACATCGGAATAACCATAGCAAGATATAAACTCTATGAACTCAGACAAGCCGTGAGTATGCCTGAAAGTCTTATTGCAGGCTGGTCACAGGCAATGCAAAGATTGAGGCAGTATCAAACAGGAGAAAGAGTATTGGATGTTGGCAATGCCGTAGATGCTCACCCGACATTTATTAAAACAGTTACTAAAGCAAAAAAATTCACAACGGAATTAATGGAGCTATATAATAGCTGATGGTCAATGAGAAAAACATAAAGGATTTAATTGTTAGTAAGCTTGGAACAGATTTATCTGAATATAAAGTTTACGATTTCCCATTTGACATCAACAAATATATGCCTAAACATCCTAAAGGTGAAATTCTTATTAAGGCAATCGGTTATAGGCCTACCCAATATATTGATAGAAACAATCAGATGAATGTTCTCAGCTTCGGGAGTTTTGTTGTCATAGAATACCAATTCCGGCTTGATTTAATCAATAAAAATTTCAGGTCTCAGGATGAGATTCTTGATACCACCAAAACAATTGTTGACAGCATGTGGGCAATTGATTGTGCGGCAACAATAGAAGGTGCAGGTCAGTTCATGGTTATTGATGTTGGTGAGGCACTTTATCATGAAGAAAAATTATTTCAATTCAGAACAATGATTTTTACATTACCTGTAATGACATATTTGGGGGATTAATGACAACGACAGCGAAAGAGAGACTAAACACGATAGGGAATATAGCGGCGACGGTATCGGCCGCGCTACTTGTAATAATACTGGGCTGGTTCATTGCAATAAACGACAAAGTAACAACACATGATGAAAAATTAAAGACTGTCGAAAAAAAAATTGATGTCATAGAAACTAAAGTGAACGACAATTGTATAAAAATTTCAAACATCGAAATTATTCATCCAGAATTAAAAAAATAAGAAAGGAATTGATATGTGGTTATATATTTTGATTGCAGTATTTATCTTAGCGGCTTATTTGTTCATTGTAATTAAATCGGCTGCTGAGAAAAAACTACCAGGAAACGCAAAGAAACTATATACTAATGTATTGGATTGGATTCACAGGAATACAATTTTATTGGTATTGGTTCTTGCGGCTTCTTATATGCTCATCCCGATCGGCTTCGGATTCTTAATAATTTTAATTGTCGGAATAGGAGCATTGGTTATTCTATTATCGGGTTTCGGATTGTGGGCTTATACAAAATTTAAATTCATAAAAGATTTTAATCCGGAATTGTCGAGTGCTGTTGTGATTGGTGTTCTGAGAGCATTCAGCACTTTAGCTGCAGGATTAACTGTAGGATATTATTTATCAGAATATATCAGGGTATCAAAACCACAATGAGAAAATTATACGGACATATAATCCCTTTTTCTTTCCGTAAGATTTTTCTAACGGTCAGTTTATTGCTTTTTCTGTCCGTTAGTTTTTCCTATTCCCAGGTAAAATACAAAATACCATGCAAAGAAGTCTTGCTTGAATTGAGTGACACTATTCTTAAACAGCAGGTTGGTATAAGAGAAAAGACCGGGCATAATGACGGTAGAAAAGTCGAGGCTTACCTTGCAAGTGTTAATCTGAAAAAAGGCAATCCTTATTGTGCGGCAGGCCAGTATTGGTGTTTCGATACAGCAGCATTCATTTTGAATTTATCTGAAAAAGATATTCCACTTGCAAAAACCGGTCTTGCTAACGGGATGTATAATTCAGCAAAGAAAAAAGGGGAGTTATCTGTTTACATTCCCGAAGTAAATGATTTGATTGTATGGAAAGATAGATGGAGTTCATCCGGGCATATTGAAAGAATTATTGCTGTATTAGAAAACGGCTGGGTGTTGACAGTTGGATTCAACACTTCAAATGGTTTAAAAGGTTCACAGGCTAACGGCAACGGTGTTTTTTATCGGAAACGAAATTTATATTATCCATTGACAAGACTACTTATTGTCAGGGGATTAATCGGATTTATAAGGATTTGCTGATGAGAATACAATGCTCAAAAAACTTTGGAAACGGCTGTCTCGAAAATTTTGGATTTGGTTACTTATCCGGCTTTACGGAGACCGTTGTAAAACGTGCAGATTTTGGGTTAAAAGCAAAGAAAAGAATTATGGGTATTGCTGTTATTTCGCTATAAAGTTTTTAAAAGAAAAGAATCCTATTAAAAGTAATGTGAAGATTTATAAGAATAGTTTTTGTTTGCTATATGAGGTTAGAAATTGAGAAAATTTATTATCATATTTTTTTTAATTGCATTGACAATTCCAAGTTGTTCACGCCACATTAATTGGAAACGTTACTGGAGTGAATATTCCAAATACTCAACATCAATTCAGAAATGGTCTAATCATTATGGACTTGACACTAATATTGTAAAAGCATTAATCAGTTGGGAAAGCGGATGGACACCGAAGGCAAAGGGAATACCTCCATCATGCAGGGGATTAATGCAAGTAAATGGCGGCTCTTTAAATGCTGATGAGAATATTAAATCAGGGTGCAGTATTCTAAAAAGAAATTTAATTTTATTTGGTTACGATTATTACAAAGCGTTAATCGGTTACAATGCTGGCTCAGGCAAAGCACGTTCAATAATTAAATCAAAAAAAAGATGGAATTACTCAACACAAATTTTGAGAATAGCTTACACTCTGAGCAAACTTGACCATCATTTAATTTCTTTATATCAAAACAAAAGAGGTTTGATATGAGCCAAAACATTAAATATATATTAGGATTTATAATATCATTTCTGCTTTTTATTGGTGGACTGTTCACTTATAAAAGCTGTCAGAAGTGTCCTGAACCCCCAAAGTATAGAACTGAAAAACAGATTATTGACAGCATGCTGAAAGTTATTCCACGCGATACAACTTATATCATAGGCAAAGGCAAAGTTATTTACAGAGATTTAATTGATACCAATTACATCTTTATAAAAGATTCAATGCTATTTGCTAAGGTATTTGAGAATGATAATGTTTACTGGGATTCAATTCCCATACCTGAAACCTATCAGTATATATTAAGTAAACCTTTTGAAAGTTGTTTGGACACAATTTGTCAAAAAGATACTGTCAAAGTGTGCTATGAGTACCCGGCTAATTATTTGAGTGTTTTATATAAACCTCATCCTGATTCAATCTATGTGAAAACAATAAATAATTACATAGTCGAAGAAAAGCATTGGTATTTTGGTGTAGGTATGCACTTAGGTACAGGATGGAGTGGTGGTCAGGGATTGACAGGACAACTCGGAATTGGAGTTCATTTAGGCTATAAAATAGGTGAATGGTAAGTATAGCCGGCACGGGTTAATCTCCGGCTTTAAATAAAAGATTAACACTTGGTGTTTTTCATCTTAATCTCCGGGGCGGGTAATCAGCCCGCCTTGTTAAAGTGAGAAAAAATATATGGGTAGTTATGAGAAGGTTTACGGTTTATTTAATAGCAATTTTATTATTTCTTGGATTCAATAAAATGGGATTTGCAGGAATACATACGTGGGATTTATTAACTGAAAATAATGGTAAAGTTATACCATTGCAGAAGGATCAGTTAAAACAGAAACATGTTGACCCTGCATTTCTTGCACAATTGTTGCAAGATGTTAAAGCTGCAGTTTCGGCTGCTGATTCGAATTCCGATTATTTAGATAATAAAATTGTAGTTGAAGGCCTGATAAAAAGTATATTACTGCCGGGAGCAAATGAGCAATTAAAACTTTTAAACGAGCAAAAAGTAAAAATGAATTCCGGTGCAACAGGCGGTTATCTTTTTGATTTATTAACTTCGGACAGGTTAATCTCAATTGTTCAACAAGCAAATAACATTTTAATAAAACTTGGATTAATTAACGGATTAGCGGGAGCAACACTAAGCGATGACTTGGTATTGCTCACTGAAAGAACTACCGATAATTCACTTTATAAAATAGCACAAGATTCATTAAGGAGCTGGTCGAATAGATTGTGGTACACCGAGACATTAAACAATAGTTCTATAATTGCAGTTCCCGAAGATACAGATTTTTCAATGTCTATGCTTTCACTTGGTAGCGGAGGCACAGAGTTTATGAAGAACAAAAGGTGCGTGTGGGGTTATAGCGACAGCAAGGCAAGATTCTTAGGAAGATTGATTAGCATAGGCAGAGACGGGGACAGTTATACAGACGCCGCCTTAATCAAATTGAGAGGCGAAAGAGTAGTAATATCGGCAGCAGATTATTCAGGTACGTTGAATGAGCAGTGCTGGTTCTCAGTACAATCTGAATCAGCATCCTCTGTGCCGGCTTGGTTCTTTAAAATATCAGATTATTACGGAGCTGCGAAACAAATTGACCACGTTATTAATGCGGTTTTTGAATTTCATTATCCACTGAGCGGCGGCAATCCGCTTACAGACGGGAGATGGGTGTTGGTAGATTATGAATGTATGCCGCAAAAGTTTTGGAGGGATTCAGATGTTTTGATTACTCAGGATGGCCCGACTGGAGATTACACAATTCAAATACCAAACATAAATAAATTCCCGATGAATGGTTATTATCAGTTTTTTGCTCATATAGATTTAGTTGCTACGTGGGAATGGAATTCATATAATGGCGTACCGAATACGAGTGAATTATATAAAACAATATTAGTACAATTAATTGATTCTGATGGTACTCAACCTAAGATAAAAACACCAAATCATATTAATACACTTGGATTAAAGCCCGGATGCCCCGCCGAATGTTGTTGCACAATTTCAGGTAATCACAATCATTATTGGATTGATGTTCAGGGTTTCGCTCATATAAATTCACCCGATTGCACGGGTCGTTATTTTAGTTTAAAAGTTATCAAACCGACTGGCGCCTTAATAACTACATGGGATATAACATTTTGTACTTGGGAAGTACATTATTTAGGGAGAAAAAAGGCGGCTTATTGTAATCCGCCGGTGTAAATATGGGAATAGCAATTAAATATGGAACACTAAAAGCAAAGACAGATGTTAAGGGAATACATAATATCATTGAAAAAATTTATGATTTGTTATATCAAAATATTACAGAAGATTCAGAAGTAAGCATTTGCGATTTTGACTTTGCTTTAAAAGTATTGTTAAATAAAAAAACAATTACAGAAGAACAGAAAACAAAATTTTGGAATTGGTTGAAAGAGGTAGTAAATAAAAGATGAAGGAAATTTCATATAAAATATTAAACGAAAATCAAGAATTAACCTTGTTAAATATTTATAAGGAGTAAAAAGAAATGGCATTAAATTATACTGAAAGCTCCATTTTACATGGCGCTCCGGTCGCCTGGATTCAGGAAATTACGGTGAGTGCTCTAACTGAGCTATTCCATTTTGATTTCATACAGGAACCAAAATACAAGATTCCTATAAGTGGAACCGCATCAAAGGGAGGTAATAATACTGACATCAAAGGAGCTGATGGTTCATTATTAAGATTTCCCAAAGGTTCTCTTATTATTGATGCAATCACTGAGGAGGAGATTGTTGAGGATGCAACTGCTGATGTTGACGCTACCGGCTTCGGTGAAATTACATTAGCTTTGAACAAAGCACCAACAGAAATAGCTTATAAGAGTTGGACAACTTTTGTCAAAACACTTCATGACAAAAAGGATAGTCTTTTTCTAATTGCGATACCGACAGGCTTTACTTACAAAGGTAGAAATGTCAGCAGCCCTAAAAATGTTGACGGTTATTTCTATCTTATTTGTAAGAGAAGTTCCGACATTGAGCAGACTTTCAATGATACACCGACAACATTATCGGTAACATTCATTTCCTTCAGAGTTGCTGACTCAATGGCGGGAGGTATTGATACTGCTTTAACCACTGCAACGTGGACAGCAATTAATATGAAGATTGGAACTTCAACCAATATTGCTTTAACACCCCCTGCTCTTGTAGCCGGTGATGCAGCATTGCTCAAAGCAGGTAAGCCTGTCTTGAAAACTGTCCCCTAAGAGACAGTGAAATTATTGAAAGGGGGAGAATTAAATCTCCCCCATGATTTTATTTTTTATTAACATAATTATGAAAAGAAAATTATGCCGACTAAAAGCGTTGTACTCTTACGATGCCACGACCAAAAGCCGAACACGCTCGAGAACATCAGGCTCATTACAGAACAGAGCCCGTTTGATGTTTATATAGTTTATGATTCAACCAATAAACAACCTTACGAATCTTCAGTCCATAAATATTTTAATTTTTCAATTTTCGATTACGACAGGACAGGCTATCCATTGCCGACTGAACAACAGGTAAGAGAAATACCAACACCACCACCAAATCCTGTCATATTACCGATTTATTACAATCCGGAGATTGCCAATATTCTATTTTGGAAAGAACATCCTGAATATGAGCATTATTGGTACATTGAATACGATGTATTTTTTAATGGAATTTGGAAAGACTTTTTCAGTTATTATGATAATTCTGATGAGGATTTATTGTGTCCTCATTTAGCACATTATCCATTTAGTTGGTGGAAAAAATCACAGCTCGAGACACATTTACCTGTTCGAATGTCTGAAGATTGTATTTTCCGTTTCTTTGGTTGTATTGCAAGATATTCTAATAAACTCCTCGATGTTCTCGATACAGAATATTTACAAGGTAACATTGGATTTTATGAGCTTATCGTTCCGAGTCTTTGTGCTTTAAACGGACTGAAATTATCAGACCTCAATAAAGAGGATTTAATGGTTTATACTCCACTTACTTTGGGAGGTGCTAATCTACAGCGAATGTGGAATCAGAAATTTGTTGATGAATGTAAAAACATGTTGTTTCATCCAATCAGATAAAAGTTATGAACAGAATAATAGTAACACCGGCAGGCAGAAAAAAATATCTTGAAATACTTTATCAGTATTTATTGAAGGCATTTCAGAAAAATGAATTTAAAGAATGGCATTTGTGGATGAACACCAAGAATGAAGTTGATAATCTTTACATGAATGAGCTTGCAAAAAATAATGAATGGATCAAGCTTATTTATTGGTGTGAAGAAAAATATTATCCTAAAGCCATTGATGCTGAACTTTGGAAAAACATACACAAGTTTTATTCTATTGACAGCACTGATCCAAGTGCTGTATATCTTGAACTTGATGATGACATTGTTTATATCGAGGATGGAGCAATTAATAATATTTTTGAATTCAGGATTAGCAATCCTCAATATTTTTTAGTTTATGGAAATATTATTAATAACTCAGTACATGGACACCTACACCAACGTCTCGGAATTGTTGACTATAGCAAAGGTATTAATCAATTTAATTGCTTCTGTAATATTGGTTGGAAATCAGGGGAGTATGTGAAATTAGTACATAACACATTTCTTGCAAATGTTGAAGTCAAGGAATTAGATAAATATAAATTTCCTCGATGGGAATTATGGAATATTGAACGTGTTTCTATCAATGTAGTTTCTTGGCTCGGTTTGGATTTTGCAAAATTCAGCGGTTTGGTTTTACAGGATGAAGAACTTGATTTATCTATTAATATACCAAAAAGGTTTAATAAGATAAATTGTATTAACGGTCAGGCTGTGTTTTCACATTATGCTTATTTCACTCAAAGAGATTATCTCGACCAGACGGAAATACTGAATGATTATAAAAAACTTTCCGGAGCAAATAAACCAACATTAATTATGGAAAAATTCGGCTTTAATAAAAATATCAAAGCTGATAATGAATATGAATTATAGATGAAAAAATTAAATAATATAACGCTTGTAATTGTCGACTGTGTGAATTCTAATCGGGCTATTCATGCAATAAGAAAAAGTACGCAATATTTTGAGTTTGAACAAATATTGTTTTTTACTTCTTTATCAATTACAAGTGATAATTATAAAATTATATCAATCAATAAAATAAATTCTGTATCAGAATATTCAGTTTTTATTTTACAGGAATTATATAAATACATTGAAACTGACTATTGTTTAATTATACAATGGGATGGTTTTATTTTAAATCCCGAAGCCTGGTCAGATGAATTCTTGCAATATGATTATATCGGTGCTCCCTGGTCAGATGCTATTATGAATGGTATATTTAAACGGGATGGATATACTGATTCATATAGAGTCGGTAATGGGGGATTCAGTTTAAGAAGCAAAAAGTTATTAGAATTATTACCGACATCAATTCCGATTAATTGGGCATTTATTAATAGAGGCTGGTACTATTGCGAAGATTTGGTTATATGCAAACAATACAGAGATAAATTAGAAGCTCAAGGTATAAAGTTTGCTCCTGTAGAATTAGCAAGTAAATTTTCAGTTGAAGATGGAATATATGAAGGTCAATTTGGTTTTCATAATAATAAAAAAGAATTTGAGATATACAGGCTATAATGACATTTTATCAGACATACACCAAAGAAGAGGCAGGGTTTGGAACACAGACGATTAGGGTTGTTGTTTCAGATAAAGTAAAAGATTTATATTTATCTGATGGTTCCTGTAATTATGAATGTGATTGCATACAGCTTGAAACTACTAAACAAACTCTAACTCTTGCTGATAATAAATATGGTGTTGACGAATTAAAATTTTCAATTAATGAAGCAGCCGTACAAAATAATGATGGCAATAAATATGTCAATGCTTTTTTATTAGAAGCAACAGATAGAACAAAATCAAGATTTATTGCTGTATATTTTAATCCTGACTGGACATCTCCCCAACCCAATAATCTTATTACGACCGCACAGTTTCGCGGTAAAGTTAATTTTAATATCCAGGGAACAGACCTTGATTGGAAAGGTGCTATTTATTCAGGCACTATTAATCCACTTCGGGTATGGACATTTCAAGCCCTGAGTATTGATTTTGCTTTATTAGAGAAAGTTTTAATCAATGAAAGAATAACTCTTGAAGATGGCACTAAAATACGAGGGATATTCGGACATATAGAAGGAGGTACTTCCCCCAATAATGTTGAAAGAATAACAACTGTAGAAACTGATGCTATATTTAAGCCGAGATTAGCGTATCAGGGTTATACAGGAGGAACCGATGCCGCCTGGTTTTATAGTCATTTTTACCGTCTTGGAAGTTTATATGATGCTTTACAATTGATTTTTGATAAAGCAGGCAAAGTAGATATTTACGGAGTTTTTTCAGGGATATTAAATGAAATTTATCCAGGACAGGATTTTGTCGTATTAATAGACGAATCTATTTTAACTATTAAAACTCAGCCAACGGGTTATAGATTTGTAAGAAATGAAACAGATGTGCCTCAATTAATAGAGAACTACGAAGATACTTATATTCCGAAATGTACAGTTTATGCGGCAAATAAAAAAATACAATTAAAAATAGCTCAGGATATAGGAAATGCAAATGATATAGATAGTCCAATTTATATTCATGAAAGGATGTTTGATGCCAGACTTAATGTAACACAAGCCGAACCTTTCAAAACAACAGCAACTTCTGAACGGTCTTGGAATTTTCAACATTGTTCAAATCTTGCTGAATTATTATTTGAAATAGCCCGAAGTCTTGGATGTTTTGTTACTTTAAGTTTAACGGGAACTAATGTAATTCATGTGCAATTTATTAGTAGAGATAGTTGTGTTGAATCAGAAATTACTCAATTAATTGATGCCATTGATGCCTCAATAGATATAAGTGGAAATAGTAACGAAGGCAAAATGACAACTTACAATGCCATTGCTAATACACAAGCGGCGGAAGGTATAGATACAATAACTACTGATGGAATTATGCCTTTTCGTAATGTTTTAAATGGGGATTTTCTTAAATCTTTTCCTGGTGCAGAAAGTGAAAAAAGTAAAAAAAGGAGAGCAGATGAAGATGAATGGAAAAAGTGGAGAGATATCGAGATTAAAAAATTATTATTATCAACATCTCAAACATTAGAATATCATCGTTTTATTTATAGTGGCGGGGGGGGGTATAATCCATTATTTAAACGACATGGTTTGCAAGAACACGGTGGTTTTATAACGATGTATCAACCTATGAATATTAGGTCAACGAGTGTAAAGATTCCGACCACTGAAACATTTTATCAATTGGCAGCAGAAAGATTATCTACAGCTTTATATATTCGTGTAAAGAAAAACAATATGGCTTATGATGTAGATGATGAACCTTATTACAATGTTGGAGTTGATGACAATTTATTCTGTCCTGCTTTTGGTATTCATATAAAAAAGAATATTGGTACTTATGATGTTCCTGTATGGGAAGAAAAAAAGTTTGGTTATTCGCTTGATGATCCTGAAAACAATAGGGGATTATCTGATTATATTAATTATTTAATGCAGATAGATGAACAGTTTTATATTCAGGAATATTCATTAGATATTCCTTATTGGAATGGATTTAAAAAAGGTGTAAATATTGGTTGGAATCAAATTAAACTTGGAAGTCTTATTCAATTAACATGGAATGTAATTAATTATTCGGGTGGTGTTTTTACAGAAACGCCCATAACAAAAACTTTTGTAGTAAACGAAATAGAACGCAATTATCAAAAACCCGAAACAAAATTAAAATTACATTATGAAGGCAGATTTAGTTATGCATCATCTGATGCAGTATCATCTCGATTCGGGGGAGTGAATGAGGAATCTTTTAGTATACCGGATTTAGAACATGTAAAAGAATTTACGGCTCTTGAAAATATAACAGCCGGTGATGCAGTTATGATTTATTCTACCGGAGTAATTCGTGGAATTCCTCGTCATGATTATTATGGTACGATTATAGGAATAGCAAGAAATTCAGCAGCTATAAATGAAACTGTATATGTACAAATTTCAGGACGTGTTTATAATGAAAATTATACTTCAATATTTACAGGCCATATCGGAGAATATGTTTATTGTAGAAAATCAACATATCCTACTTTGAATGTAAGTATTAATTGTCTTATATCTGAAACAAGTTTTGAAGATATAATTTGGATTCTTGGTAAAATCGAGACAGTTAATACTTTCGTTCTTGGTATTATAGAAATACCGTATGGCGGTCATTATCCCGAACCATCACCACCGTAGGAGTATAATATGGCTGAAATTGCACTTGGATACCATACTGCACAAATTACGGGAGCTAACCTTGCTTATGCGACGGCTAACGGCATTTTAACGGATTATGCTTTATTCGATACGGTTGAGAATTTTAATCCTCAGTATGAAAAAGGACTTGCTGTTTTCGGGCCTACATTAAGAGGAAGACGCGGTGCTCACGTTCTATATAAAACCAAAACTTTCAATTTGGCAATTACGAATAATGACATAATAGGAAAAACTTCCGAGAAACTCGCTGCTAATATTTTAGTTGTAAATGAACAGGACTTATCGGGCTTCTTAATCAGTTTTTGGAATGCAACATTCAAATATTTATGTAGGTCGAATAAAGGAGTATTTACAGGATTAAATTATGTCGAAGTTTATTCTGAACAGAATCCTTTTCCGCTCGAGCATATTGATAATATACTTTATTTACCATTAATTAAACTGCAGTTGAAACAAGTGGAGCCATCAACATGAGCATGTCTTTAAATACAGTTGCAGGAAAAGTCAGATTGCTCCCATTGAGAGCGGCTCAGTTTATGAAACCTGATTCTACATATTTGAAGTGTTATCATGTCGAGGAAGAATCTTCATTTGATATTACACCGAAAGTAGTTGCTGATTATAAGGGTGGTGAGATTTGTTTAGGATTTAATATTGAAGTCAGTCTTGTTTTGCCTCATAATTATTTCGATGAGAATCCTGGCTTGATGGATTTACTTGAAAGTTTCAAAGGAACGCGTCCTGATACTCATATTTTCTTCGGGACATCAGTTCCCTTTTACTCTGTGCCGCTTGAGATTCCACCTCATGTAATAAATGCTACTGACGGCTTCGAATGTCATCTCGAAAAGATTTGCACATTCAGTTATGAAATTCGATATGTCCAGTTCAGGCCGCGATTGACAATTAAGCTGAAAGGTTTTGTTGCAGATTTAACTAAGGTTCCTTTTGAACCCGGTTCATCAACAACGTTCAGGATGTTTGCTAAAGAATACCCGATTTTTCAATAATTAAATGGAGATTATATGAGTGAAGATATTACTGATAAACTACTGCATAAAACTATAACAATTGAAACCGAGAAAGGAAAGCTCGTTTATAATTTCGGTTTTCTAAATATATGGCAGTGTGAAATGGCTCATTCACTCGGGCTTTTTATAGTTGACCAGGAAGAAAATCCTGCACCAAGTTTTAATGATAAAGTCAATAGCGGTAGTGCAAACTATCGGTCAACTCTTTATAGTTATTTATTCATGTTGGAAAATGATGAGAATAAACCCAAAGATGAAATTTATTCAAAATTCATAAGGGACATAATAATCTCTTTGAAAGGTGAAGACTCCAAAGGGAATAAAAATTATGTCCAGTTCAGGGAGGTTATCACCGATTTTTTTACCGGTATCGGCGAACCATGGATAGCATCCATGTTATTGCCGAACAAATTAAAAGAAAAAACGAGTCAAAGAACATTGTTGACTTTGATGCAAGTGATAGGGAATATGAAAGGAAACAGCTCGAATATATTGAAAAACGAGTCAGAATCGAAAACATCAACAACGAAGGAGAACTCAAAAAAAGGCAAAGAGAAGACATCATAAAAGTTTGGTATGTGCCTCATTTAAATAATGACATAACACAATACCAGGCTGTATTGAATCAGAATTTTTTATTGGCAATGGATTACTTGGAAAATATATTGAATGCAAGATTGTAAATGAATCAAAACCTTAAATACCTGGTTGACTTTATTGTCAAAATGGATTACGACAAAGGCACTGCCGATAAAGTTGCAGTTGAATTAAGTAAGGTTTTGGAAGGTAAACTCCCGAAAGACCTTCTTTCTCCGGAAGCGATAAATAATACTATTGCAGGACTGAAACAGATTCAGGAAAGCGGAGTTGATGTTACTCAAATATTTGAGGATTTATCATCATCATTCGATGATACTGCTCTTCAGGATTTATCTGTTGAATTTGGTTCCCTTCTTGAAAATATAGGCAATATTGATTTGGGACCTCTCGAAGGAATGTTTGATGCTTTATCACCAGACCAGATAGAAGCATTTGGTTCAGCTCTTAATGATTCATTTGCTAATATTGATGTCGGTCAGCTTGGTGAAGCTTTTAATCAAATAAAAGCTAATATGGCTAATTTAAAAGAGGGAGGAGCAAAAGCCGGTAAGGAAACAGGTGAGGGTATTGCACACGGAATCGGAAGTGCAGGTCCCAAAGCACATGGTGAAGGTAAACATGTAGGAAATGAAGCAAAACATGGATTACAGGAATCCTTAAAGGAAATCCCCTCAATGATGCTGGCAATGTTTGGGGGCTCGATGCTTACCCAGGGTTTCATGGGAATTACCCAGGGAATTGAAAGTATATTCGAAGCCGGTAAAGAATTACATGAAAATCTTGAGAGAATGGAGCTTGGGTTCGCATCGGCTGGGTTAGCAGGCGAGGATATGGAAAAGCAAATGGGACAGACAAAAGAATTTGCTGCTGCCTTATCTCAGGAGTTTGGTGTTGGTGCTTCTGCTATCAGAGACTATTCCGCTCAAGCCGCATTACTTGGTGGTTCGACAGGGAAGATGAATGAGGATATAACAAAACTTGCTGTCGGTTTGACAAAAGCATCGGGGGGTTTAGTTGATGCCTCGATGATTATCAGGGTGTTTTCAAGAGGGCTGGCTGATCCTGAAGCAGAAGCGAATCTCGGTAGGTTGAAAATGACTTTCCCTGCTTTGGCTACTGCATTAAAAGGTATTACTGAACCTGCCGAATTGACACGTGTAGCTTTAGAAAAAATGAACCCGATGTTTGAACTTATGACAGAACAGGCTCAGCGTCCTGTTGGTGCAATGGAACGTTTTGAAAATGCCTTAATGGATTTGAAAAAGAATGTAGGATTAACGTTAGTCGAAGGATTAAGTCCGCTGATAGATTTTATTGGAACTGAAGTTGTACCAACCGTTTTAGGAATGGCAAAAGGGGTTAGAGAAACAACCCATTGGATTGAAGAACATAAAGAAGTATTGCTGACTATTGCCACTCCATTGGCTATATTAACGGCTGCTTATGTCTGGCAAAATTTGGCTCTTGGTGAAATGATTGCAAAAAAGTCAGTATTAGTATTAACATGGATTCCCAAAAAAATTAAAGCCCTTTTTGCTGAAACGGCAGCTACCGAAGGAACAACAGCGGCACAAAGGATATTAAATAATGTTATGAATATGAATCCTTATGTATTGGCTATTGCAAGCATTGCTGCTTTAGTCGGTGCAATGAAAGTTCTAAATGATATGATTACAATTACAACCGCAGAGCAAAGACATCATTTGGAAGGACAAAAGGAAAAAATAGAAAAGAATATTGAAGAAACTAAAAGTAATATTGAAACCGCAAAATCTAATTTAGAATTAATAAAATCATATACCGAACTTGGACAAAAACAAAATAAAACTGCCGAAGAAACTAATAGATTTGAAGATGCTTTGTTATCCTTAAAAGATGCTTATCCTAAACTTGTAGATACTTCAAAATCTTTTGCTGAAAATCTAAAAAATTTAGCCTCTATAATTCCGCAAACTCAAAAAGAATTGCTTGGTTTACAAGCGACGTTGAGAGGTGAACAAAAGTTTGAATTAGAATTGAATGTTGCTCTTGCTAAAAATGCTGTTCAGCAAACCGGAGAAGATATAAATGATTTAATCGGTACTTATGAAACTCGATGGGGCAGGTTTTGGGAAGCACCAATTAGTATTTTAACAGAGAGATTAGGAGACTTTTTTGGCGATAATATAACTACAGGCAAAGTTGCACAGGATTTAGCACCTTTATATGAAGGAATGAAAAAAGCTACTAATTTAACTGAATTAAACCGTGCATATCATGAATCATTCGCGCAATTAAAAGATAATCCATGGTTCAAAGATTTACCTGATGATTTACAGGCAAAAGTTATCGAAGGTTTTAAAGGTTATAGAGAAAAGCAAAAAGAAGTTTTAGAAGCTACTAAACAAGTTATCGCTGCCGATACTGCCGAATTCTTTTCAAAACAAATTTCCAAAGGAGTGGATTCGGAATCAATAAAAAATGCTTGGAAATCTGCTGCGGAAAAAGGCAAAGATATGAGTTCAGTAGTCCAAGGATTAAACAGAGATTGGGGTATAACGGATGACCAATTAATAAAAATTCTTGGAATTACAAAAGAAGAACTTGATAAAATTAAACAAACTGTGCCAGTAGTTCAGGATTTAGCAGGAGCATGGCAACAGGTTAATAAAACTACGAGTGAAGCACTGAATACTTCTTTAGGTAAATTAAATGAAATGATTCGAAAGAAAAAGGAAGGTGAGGATTTTAATCAAGCCGAATATGACGCTGAATTAAAAAATGCTCAAAATTTAGATAAAAAATTAGATAGTTATAATAAAATAAATGAAGAAAATAAAAAACGAATAGGAATTACAGAACAGGAAAAAAAATCAGGAAAAACATTATCAGAAATTGCAGAAGAACGTTATGAAAAAGCAAAATTATCATTACAACTTGACTTTGATAAATTTGAATATTCTGTGAACCAAATAGCAATAGAAGAAGTGTTAGCAGGTAAAAGAAAAGAAGCGAAATTAAATGCTGAAGAAGAGACACTATTAGCCGAACGTAAAACAACTTTACTTTCAAATCAACTTGATTTATATAAAAATATATTTGCAAATTTAAACACAAAACCAAAAGAAGAAAATATTCAGGAATTTTTAAAGGCCATTCAAGATGCTTTAACTACTGAAACAAATTTAAAATTAAAAGTCTCTCCCGATGAACTTAAATCTCTTCAACAAGAACTTCAAATGAAACAATTGGAGTTTGACCTTGAAATTGGATTTGATATAAAAGGTACTACTGATGCAATGGTTAATCTTGTGCAATCGCAAATTGATGATTTAAATTCTAAGTTATTGAAAGAAACCGATGATAAAGCAAAGATAGAACTACAAACTAAAATTTTTGATTTAGAAAAAAGGATGGGTGAGATTATTAAGACCGGTTCCGAGAAAATCATAGCCGACATCCAGGAGAAATCACAAAAGGAAATCGAGCTTACTAATCAGAAATACGACAAGCTCATCGAAATGGCAAAGCAGTTCAATGAATTATACAATCAAACACGGTCAAAGTTTTATGATAACCAATTAAACGATGAACTCAGAAAATTACAAAATAATCAGGATGAACGTTCAAAAATACTTGACAAACAAAAAGAATATGAGTTGCTTTCGGAAGAGGAGTTTCAATATAAAAAGAAACAATTAGATGAGAAATTTGCTGCTGAAAAAGAAGCAAAAGAGAAGGAATTAGCTAATAGAAAACTTGCATTGGAAAATTCAATTAAAGGCATAGAAATTTATGCCCAAATGCAAAAAGATAAAGAGTTATTGGAAAAAACACAAAAAGCACAACAAGATGAATATGATACTTTACAAAATGCAATTCTCTTTAAAAAATCACATAACATAGCTGTATCAAAAACTGAAGAAGATAGACTTAAAGAATTAGCTAAAAATTTAAGTGATACAAAAGATTTATTAGCAACAAAGGGTAATGAAACTAATGTTCTTCTCGATACTATGGGAACAGAGGTGAGCGAAGGTTTAACTCGTCTTTTTGCCGGTGATAAAGGGGCTATGCATGATGCAATGAAAGAAACATTAGAATTAATAACCGGATTTCTTGAGAAAAAAGTTGAAGCAATGATTCTCGGTTGGTTAGCGTCACCAGCTGTTGTTGAATGGGCAGCAGCTTTACCATTCCCATTAAATTTAGCACTTATACCGGTTGCAGAAGCTCTATTAAGACCCCTTATCCGAGCAGTAGCAAATCCAATTTTAGAAAGTATATCCTCATTTGAAACCGGTGGCCGTGTTGATACACCAACAAAATTTATTGCCGGAGATGGTTCTAAATTAGGAGGAATTAACAGGGAATGGATATTCCGGGATGAACAACTCAAACAGACAGTTCAAATGGCAGTGAATATTTCAAACAATGCACTTGCTAATAGATTGGACAGACTTTATGACTTATTAGCTTCCCAGGAATTGCAGGCAATCTTCAGGGGGCCTGATATGATTTTAGCAATGAAAAAAGCAAAATATATGCAGAATCAGAGTTCGATATAAATAGAAAACAACGGCCCCGAGGAGCAAAAACCACATCGGTGTTAATGATTGAGATTGAGACGAGTGTGGTGATTGAATAAGTAAATAATTACAATTTGGTTAATATTAAACAAATTTATTAAAATTCATCAGAATTCATTAAAATTTACCAAAATATTACTTGACTTAACAAGTCATATTGATTATATTTGGATTGAATTAGAGAATAATTAATCTAATTATTTAACCAATTGGGATAAATTATGAAAATTGGCAAAGTAAATATTCTTGACATTGCCTCATTTGTTTTGCTTCATTGTATTAAAAACGAAATATCAATAAGTCATTTAAAATTGCAAAAATTACTTTATTATATCCAAGCATGGCATCTTGTTTATTTTAGTAAAAATCAAATTTTTGATGAGGTTCCTGAAGCATGGGTAAATGGACCTGTATATCGTTCAGTTTATAATAAATTTAAAGATTTTCAAATGTACAATAGATTAGAGTATAAAAAAGATAAGCTTGATAAATTAGAAAGTGAATATAAAGATTCAATTGATAAATTAAATGTATTATCAAAAAATCAAATTGAATTTCTTAATGCTGTAATAGGTAATTATGCTACTATGTCTCATGATAAATTAGTACTTTTAACACATTCAGAAGATCCATGGAATAAAGCAAGAAAAGACTGCAAACCTTTTGAATATTCTAATAATCAGATATCTATTGATGATATGTTTGAATTTTACTCATCGAAATTAAATCAAAAAAGTATTTCATAATTTTTATGACATACATTTTTCCAGAAACCGATATACCCATAAAAAAATATCATTTTGGTGATAAAATAATCAATGGACAAATATCGAATTTCCCTATATTTTTTTCTTATGATTACATTGATATCAAACAAACAGATTTTTCTTTTTCACAAAAATGTTTAAATAATTTTGATATTATTAAATACTTTAAAAAAGTAAAAGATATTTCAAATAAAACATTAAATGAATTAATTGATGATAGTGATTTTAAAGAACATTTCCATATCTATAATAATCCCAGAGGAAAATTGCTAAGTTTAATAAAGATTATTTCAGGAAAAAAACATATAAAAGATGAGGAATTACCAAGTATTGGACAATTTGCTTTATATACTCATCCAAAAGGTAGTTCAAGAAGTAAAGGAATTAAATCCCCTAGAATTTTTTTTATTGTTGGACATAGTTCAATTTTATATATTATTTTGTATGATCCTTATCATGAAATAAAAGAATAAATTGATAATTATAAGGTCGCTTTAAGGTCACCAGTTTTTGTAACTATGAATAAAATAATATGATATTTTATCATTCGTAATGAGCAGGCCGGCGGTTCGAGTCCGCCTGTTGGCTCGGAAAATTTTTTATTGATAAGATTGTAAGGACACGGAATGTCGTGCCATTACTTTTTCAATTTATTGGCTTACATGATAACGCAGCATACCGGATTCACTTCCAATAATTTTATAGTTATATAATCCTCCCAAGGATATTGTTTTAGAGTCAAGTCTTTGCAATATTAATCCAATGTTTTCTCCATACCAGCGATGCTCGGTTACAATGAAAAATAATGGGAATTCAAAAATTCCTACTTTAATATTTCCATCAAATGTATAAAGTGTTTTATACTCTTGTGACATCACACTCAACGTTTGATTTTCACCTGTATTTATGGGTTTCTTCTCTCCTTTTTCCATTTTAAGTGCAAATGTTCCGGTTAATTTGCCTTTACCAAAATTGGGAATTTCAATATCTTCATTATTAAAAGTTTGGGAAAAAACTTCCCATAATAATGAATCAGGATCGGCTATTACAATCCATGCTTTAGGGACATCAATAGGTAATGGCATTTGACTTTTTTCAGGCATTATTTCAGCTACTGTTGCATATAATTTCCCATTCTCTGTATAATAATATTGTTCCTTAGTTGAAAAGTCATAGTTATGTGTGTAAATATCACAATATTTACCATATAATTCCCATGTTAAGGTAATTGCCGTAGAATCTTCAATTCTGGAATTCAAGTTCTTATTACCCTGGTCATCAAGAGTAAAATTTTCATAAATCCAGTAATTTCCCACAGAGGAAGGGAAATAATTCTTATGTATCGTTATAGATAATTCATTACTTGTTTTGCTATTAACAATAACAACAACCTGCCCGCTTACTGCATCAGTTGGGATTAAAAATACTATTGTGGAATCGGACCAGCTTATATAATTGATAATCTGTGTGCCTCCGCATACTGCATGGGCGCCTATTGGCTGAGGAGAAACAAAATTATAACCGCTAATAACTAAGGTGTCACCGACAACAGCAACTGTTTTCGATAATGACATTATTTTTGGCATATCCGAAGTAGTAGTTGTTTCGGAACACGAATTAATTAAAAATAATGAAGATAAAATCAATTTCAGATAAATTAATTTTGTAATTTTCATATTTACCTCTTTTAATTATTCGTTAATTATTACAACAACATTATATCTTAATAATTTTTTCTCGAATCCTTCAAACATATAAGTTCCAAATAATGGAACTGCAAATTTTGATTCATCATAAGTCTGCAGGAGTATTCCGACTTTTTTATCAAACCAGGAATGTATGGTAATTGTAAAAGTTTGCTTTACTGTTGGTGCAAGGCTAATATAACCTTCAAATGTAAAAAATAGTTTGAACTCCTGAGCATTGAATGATTTTGAACTGACCGTTATATTTTTTGTTATACCTTTTCTGCCGCTTACCTGAAAGATACCGTTAATTGTTACACCGGTAACAATTTCTGTTGGTGGAATTGAATCAACTTTTACAAGCCATGAGTCGTTATTATAATCTGCGAGTTTTACCCACATATCTTCAAGCGAAATTGGTAGCTTGTCATACATTTCCTTTAACATTATTTTCAATGTATGATTTATAAAATCAGAATGAATAAAGCATTTTTCACCTTCCGTATAATAATAATCTTCAATGTCTTCGATACCTTCATTTTCAGTTTTCACCTTAAAAGCCCCCGTTCTACCTAACACAACTTCAGTTTCGGTTACAAATGTTGAATCGAAATATGAATCACCGGATTTATTACCTGCGGAATCAATGACATATCTCTCATAAATCCACCAATTTCCTATATTCAGAAAGGCGAAATCACCCTGCGGATTATTATTAGTAGGATTATCGCTTGAACACGAGCTCAACACGATAAAAACAATTGATAGAAGTGCTAAAGTTAGTAGTTTAAATGTTCTCATTTTTTCCTCATAATTTATTTACAAATTAATTTGCTATATGATGTCTGATTAATATTTGTTCTTCCCCGGGAATAGGCATCGCAGGAAAAGGGGATATTTCGATTTTCATTGATTCGGTTATAGTTTTAGCCAAACCAATATTCTCAACAAAATATAAATATGTTTTTCTTTCGAGGTTAAGAGGTATTGTATAATTTTGGAATTTAAAATTTCCTGTGAAAAGAGTTTTAATTGTGAATTTACGTGCATTATAAGTGTTTGATTCTACATTTATTGTTTCAGTTCCTGAATTTGTTCCGAAAGCTGTCATTATACCTGAAACTGTTCCTATGATTACACTTGTTTCAGGAATCTCTCCTTCATAAACACGCCAGTCTTCGTCATCTGCATCTACAAGTTTCATCCATTGTTCTGTATATGTTATGCCTGAACCAAATAGCAAATCCTTGAGCATATAATCAATCAAGTTTGTAAAAGCAAATACTTTCATTTTGTTTGTATGATAGAAAACGGTATCACCCGTACTTGTTCCGTTGTTATCAATACTGTATGTTATAAATATCGAACCTGTTGTATCATTCAATGTAATACTCCCTCCCACAACAGTCGAATCAATTGTAGGATTTCTCTGCATCCGGTTATTGTTTGAATCGAGCATATAATTCATATATACCCAGTATGAACCGGGTTTTGTAGGAAGTAATGTTGTCTGATTACCATTTGTCGGATTGTCATCTCCACATGAAAAGAGAATAAATGATATGCTTATAAATAACAGTATTAATTTGATTTTTTTCATATTATTACAATCAGAAAAAAACATTAAATTTTTATATTATTTTGTAAACGTGTTAAATAGAAATTAATTATAAATTAGAATATAACGAAAAAAGCCTCAAAGTAATTGAAGCTTCATTTTTTATGCGGAGGGTGAGGGACTCGAACCCCCACAGGCTGACGCCCGGCGGTTTTCAAGACCGCTGCAATACCATTATGCGAACCCTCCTAATGGTATAATTTTAGGAATACAAAATTCCGACTTTTTTTTGTAAATACAAAGCAGTTTCTTGCAGGGTATTTCTAATTTGATAAAGATGTTATTCAAACGCAGTGAAGAATCTCTTAAAAAGCACCACTAAACAAATTAGATTCTTCACTTCGTTCAGAATGACAAGAATATGAATACTATTTTAGAAATTGTTTCTTGCAGGACAAATTAATGTAATTTAATTTGCATTATTACTATGTTAAAATAATCTTTTATTAAAATGAATTTACGTCTTGACGGAAAAAATGCTTTAGTCTGCGGAAGCAGCCAGGGTCTTGGTAAAGCAATCGCTCTGCGTCTTGCCGAAATGGGAGCAAGTGTAACTCTATTGGCAAGAAATGAAGATGCTCTGAAAACTGCTTTAAGTGAACTTTCTGTTATTCTAAAACAAAAACATGATTTTGTTTCTGTTGATTTTTCTGAACCGGAAAATGCTATTCAAAAAATAAAAAGCGAAATACCTCCTGACAAAATTTATCATATTCTGGTTAATAATGCAGGTGGACCTCAACCTGGTGAAATCAATTCTGCTGAATTTGAACACCTAAGACAAGCATTCAATCAACATATAATTATGAGCCAGCTACTTGTTCAGCTTTTATTACCCGAAATGAAGAAAGCAGGATTTGGGAGAATAATAAATGTAATATCTATCAGTGTGAAACAGCCTATCGAAAGTCTCGGAGTGTCGAATACCATCCGTGGTGCAATGGCAAGCTGGTCGAAAACATTGTCTCGTGAACTCGCACCTTATGGAATTACTGTAAACAATCTTTTGCC
>JAKAKE010000216.1 GCA_021824625.1 Bacteroidota bacterium
ACCAGCATTTGGAAATCAATAGTAAGGCCTATAGCAATCGGCGGCATGCTGATGAGTGCAGCATTTACTTTATGGAGAATGAGAAAAAGTTTGGCGACAGGGTTGAAACGTGCAATAGGAGATGTCTCCAAAGCAGCTACAAGCGGTAAAGCAGCAGAAGACAGAACTCAGAAGGACATGAATTTCAAATGGGTATTCATCGGTATTTTTATTGCCGGTATTGCAACATTTTTTATATATAATTATTATGCACAGAATGTACTTGCCGCATTAGTGGCAACAATGGTCATGATTATTGCAGGATTCTTCTTTTCTGCAGTCTCAGGCTATCTTGTCGGATTAATCGGTTCAAGCAATAATCCGATAAGCGGTCTAACCATTTCTACTTTAATTGTTGCTGCAATTTTGATGGTTGCACTCGGAATGAAGGGGGCGCAAGGAATAGCCGCTGTTCTTGGTGTGGCGGCGGTTGTTTGTGTTGGTGCCGCAGTAGCAGGCGAGATGTTACAGGATTTGAAAGTAGGCCACATCCTCGGAGGTACTCCATGGAAGATGCAGGTTGGAGATTTGTTCGGTGTTCTTTTGTCTGCGGCAGTTATGTTCTGGCCACTATGGCTTTTGCATCAGGGTGACATCAGTGAACACGGTGGCCAGTTCATACAGGGTGTAACAGGACTCGGCGGTGAAAACTATTCTGCACCCCAAGCTTCTTTGATGGCTATTGTTTCAACAGGTATTGTTGGCGGAGATATGGCTTGGCCCCTTATTATAGTCGGTATGTTGATGGCGATTGGATTTATTCTTGTTAAAGTGAAAAGCCCGATGCTTGTATGTGTTGGAATGTATCTTCCGCTCGAAACATCATTCGCAATTTTTATCGGCGGTTTGATAAAAGGATTATATGAGAAGTTTGCCAACAGAGCAAAGTTCAATGAGAATCAGAAAGCGAGAAGCGAAAACGTAGGGGTGCTTTTAGCCGCAGGATTAATTGCAGGTGAGGCATTAATAGGATTACTGTTTGCAGCATTAGCCATATTTAATGTGAAGAGTGATTTACCATCATTCTTAAATCTTCCGTTCTATGTGAGCTTGCTGGTGTTTATAGCAGTTGGATACATACTTATTCGTATTCCTATGAAGAATGCGGGAAATCCTGATGAACCGGCACCACCAATGACTATGTAGATTTAATTTATAATAATTTTAAACCCGCTTTGAGTAATACTGAGCGGGTTTTTTTATTTCCCACTTTCAAAATGAGGGATAAAGGGGGATTATATTATCTCGAATCTTATTTTTTTATCAAGTGCGTTAACATATTTATTCAGAGTTGAAAGTCGTATGTCTTCTGCATGATTCTCAATTCGTGAGATTGCAGATTTCTTTGTATGAAGACGTCTTGCAATCTCTTCCTGAGAAATTCCTTTCTCCACGCGTAATTGCTTTAGCAGTACATTTATTTTAAAATTCTGATATCCTTCATCATATCCTAAAGCAAATTTTTTATCACTTTTTTTTCTATCTTCAATATATTTTTCAAAATCATCTTTCATTTTAATATCTCCTTAAATAATCCTTTTTTCTATTTTCTGCAATTTCAATTTCATTTTTTGGAGTTCTTTGAGTTTTCTTGATAAAACCTGATGTCAGGATTATTGTTTTGCCTTTGCTGAAAAAACAAATTATCCTAATTTTAGTACTTCCCTGTTGTATTCTTATTTCCCATAAATCATCAGTATTTTCTAATTTCTTAAAATAAATAACCGGAATATTATCGAACTCTTTGATTAATGTTAGTACCCATGCAGTTTTCTGCATTTGTTTAGAATTTAATGTGTCAAAGAATTTTTGAACCGGTGAATCTCCATTTACATTTTTGTAAAAATCAATTATTCTCAAGTTTACTCCAAGTTAACATATTTGTTAACGTGGAAAATATGATATTATTTTTATTATATTTTTACAACAAAAGGCACAAAGAAAATATACAAAGAAGACGAAGAAAATTTTCACGCAGAACAACAAAGACGCAGGGAGTTTTGGTTATATGGAGCCAAAAATGGGCAGAATTGGGCATTTTGAGCAGTTTTGACACGATTTTTCATCTGCCCAAAAACTTGATTTAATTCTTTATTTATTAATTGGTTGTATGTGGTTGATAGTATTAAAATTTGTGTCTAAAAAGAGAAACTATCTGTTCAATTTTCGATTTTAAATTTAGAATTTTCAATGAATTATAAATGATTAAATTGAAATTATTGCTTTTTTTTGTTGGCAGGACAATTCGTGAATTGTCCCTACAAGCCGGTGATGTCAAAGAACGAGCGGGGCAAAGATAGTTCATAGAATTGATATAAAAAGAAAAGGATTTTAAAATGGTTTGGAAAGGGTTTGGAAATAATTATATATCTTAATTAACAATGAATAATACAATATATTGAAATAAAAAAAATTGTAAATTTGTATGTAATTTATAAAATTATTATAATAATTCAATATGGAACTTTTTAAAAAAGGCAATCATTTAATTTATTTTGGAGATGCTATAAAAATTTTAAAAGAGCATATCCAAAATTCCACAATTGATTTAATTTTTGCTGATCCCCCTTATAATATTGGAAAAAAATTTAATGGTCATAAGGAAGAATGGGGATCAGATGAAGAATATCTTGAATGGTGTTATTCATGGATTGATCTATGTATTGAAAAACTAAAGCCGAATGGCAGTTTTTATATTATGACTTCAACGCAATTTATGCCATATTTTGATATTTATATTAAAAAAAGAATGTTTGTTTTATCAAGGATTGTTTGGTATTATGATAGTTCAGGTGTACAAGCAAAAAATTATTATGGTTCTATGTATGAGCCCATTTTATATTGCGTTAAGGATAAAAATAATTATACATTTAATACGAATGATATATTAGTAGAAGCAAGAACAGGAGCAACCAGAAAGTTAATTGATTATAGAAAAAATCCACCACAAATTTATAATTCAAAAAAAGTACCTGGTAATGTTTGGGAATTTCCCAGAGTTCGTTATAGGATGTCTGAATATGAAAATCATCCTACACAAAAACCAATAACTTTATTAGAGAGGATTATCAAATCAAGTTCCAACGAAGGTGATATTGTACTCGATCCGTTTTCAGGAACTTTTACAACATCTTATGTAGCAAGTTTATTAAATAGAAGATCTATTGGAATTGAATTACAAGATGAGTATGTTAAAATAGGTTTAAGAAGATTAAAAATTCAAGATGAATTTAATGGTGAAATCCTAAAAAAAGAATTGAGAACATTTGAATATAATAAAATTATGGAAAAAGCTAATTATACATTATTTGAGAAACCAGATGGAGAATATTTTTACGAATAATATTAAAGAAATTTTATTAAATCATTTTGGAAATAATTCCGATGATATTTTTGATAAGAGTCAATTACTACAATATATAAACATTAAAACTAAATCAGCAAATAGAGGAGTTAAAGCAAGAGCAAGTTTCGCTAATTTATATGCAATTTATGTTATTGTTGAGGATTATTTGGTAAACGAATTTGATGAAAGAAAAGATTATTCAAAATATGAAGGTGCTTCATTTACTAAACTTTTCCAGAGGCAAAGACAATTACCTTTTGGAAGTAAATTACAAAATCATGCTTTAAATAATAGAATGAATTCAGAATTTCAAAAATTTTTTCCTACTTCAGAGTATATACCAATTTTAAGAAATCTTGAAACAAACCATTATTGGATTAATGAGAATTTAATCAATATCAAAATAGGAAAGAAAAATTTTAATATCGCACAATGTGTTATTGATATTATTGATGCATATACACAGATAAAAAAAGATTCATTTGAAAAATTTATTGCAAAATGTGTTGAAATGCAGAGAATAGAATCGAAATCAAAAAATGAAGTAATTGATTTTATTCTAAGTCTAATTTCTATTAATGCAGATGCGAGACTTTTTGAAATTGTCAGTTATTCAATTTTAAAATATTTTT
>JAKAKE010000204.1 GCA_021824625.1 Bacteroidota bacterium
CTAACCAATAGCTCCAATTGTATTGGATTGATTTTTAGAATTGCATATACCTCCATTGATTATTTTGAAATAATTTATTTATTAAATAAAGAATTCAATTCAATGAACGAATTCGAAATTTACAAACGGCAGGCTCTTCAATACGTTTGTTATTTTCGGAATGTTTACCGTTCTTCCTGATTGTATCAGGCTTTTCGGTTATTTTATGTATCTATATCAATATGGATTTTTACATCCATACAATTGTTTTCTAACTAGTAATATTGCGAACATAATATAATATATTTAAAATAGCAAATTATATTTTTTTTTGAAAAGTAGAAAAAAAAAAAAAACTCATTGATATTTAATGAGTTACAACTAAAATATTTTATAAAAAAATCCTGTCAGGAGTAACTCCTGACAGGGTTTTTATTTTCAATATTCTTATTCAATATTAACTATTTATTTCCTTGCGGCGGCTGTAATGCCTTAGAAGATTCAACCAATGAATCAACAAATCTTTTGTAAAGCTCAGCATTTCTTCCGCTGAATTTTGCTCTCGATAAAAAGGAAAGCATGTTTTGTGCTAAAGGTAGAGGTATTTCGGTCTGGTATGTATCCCCGGCTTGCTTTTTTGCTTCCTGAATACTCTTTATTGTTGACTGTAAAAAGTTTCTCACTTCGAGGAATACGTCAACTTCTCCGCCAGAAATGTCAACCGTTTCAAGTGTCTGATAGACAAACACGAGGTCTTCCACATGAAAAGTAGGTTTAAGCTTTGGAGCTGGCTGCTGCTGCTGTAACTGAGAATATGCTGAAGCGAAAGCCAGCACAAAGAGAAATAATGAAATAATAACTTTCTTCATAACTTATCCGATTATTAATTTATAAAACATAATTATAAGTCAAGGCTGAGACTGAATCTATGGAGCAAAGCCGATTTTCCGAATTGTGCCGCACCATAGTCTATATTAAAATCTTTCAATTTCACTCCCACACCACCCGAAAAACCTGATAACCCTCTGTCAGTTGATGGTGATGTTTCTTTCCTGATTTGGTTATTATATCCCACCCTTGCCTGAACATAATTGCCAACATATAATTCCCCTGCAATCGAGAAGTTCATAAACTTATCAAAGAAATTATTTGTTCTGTCGGCAAGGTGATGGAAAGAAAAGTTAATAAGAAGAGGCAAGCCCCGAAGCCTGTGATTCAAGCCTGCTCTGATATCGAGGGGAATTCCCACGTTCTCGCCGCCAATGGTTGTGAGCTGAGTGCCTGCATGAAGTATTGAAATACCTATGTTGGTTCTTTTCTCGGGCAGCAGGTAAATTAACCCGGCATCAATTGCAAAGGCTGTGGAACTGTACTTTTCGAGTGTAACCATAAATAATTTTGCACTAACGCCATAATAAAGATTCGAATCAAGTTCATTAGAATATGTACCCGAGATCATCATATTCACTGCACCGAAAGTGCTGCCGTTACGGTTTGCAAACTGGTCGGCATAATCAAACGAGCCGTAACTGGTAAAGTTAACAGCTCCTGCAAATGTACCTACATCATCAAATTTTTTTACGTAAGTAACATTTCCTGAATTAATATCGAGAATGTGCTTTAGAAAAGTAGTGGAAAAATGCTTGTCTGATACTGTTGAAATAGTAGCAGGATTAAAAAACACGGCAGCAGCATCTTCCGGCATAGCCACAAAACATCCTGCCAGAGCCGCCGCACGGGCGCTTTCGTTAAATCTCAGAAACTGAAAAGGGGTTGTCGTACTCGAATATAAAGCCGACGAAGCAGAAAAAAACAAAGAGATTAAGATAAACTTATACAAATTCATTTCTTATTATCCTCGATTATGAAATTTAGTAAGCGAAAGCTTAATAATCACTCCTTATTAATTTTGTTCACTGCAGATTCCAGAGCCTCCACAAATACCTTCGGCGGTTTAACAGGCTTCTTTGTAACTGCATTTATAAAACAATGTACAGTATAACCTTCAGCAATTGTCGAATTATCACGAAAAATATTATAATTAATTTTCATAGTTGCCCTTTTCTCAAACTTAAGATGTGCGGTGATTTCAAGTTCATCATCATAGAAAGCAGGGCTTTTGAAATCAACATGAGCCGAAATTAACGGAAGCTGGTAGCCTGATTTCTCAAGTTCGGAATAAGGCAGTCCGACTTTTCTCATCATTTCAGTTCTACCTACCTCGAAATAAGTAAAATACATGCCATTATATACAAAACCCATTTTATCAGTTTCAGCATACCTGACTCTTACCTTAGTCGAAGAGTTTAATTCAATAATTGCACTTTCCATATTAACTATATTTTTTATAGCAAAAAGCCGCTTTAATGAAGCGGCTTTTAAACATAAGTTTTATCATTATTACTTGTAAATAAACTTAACTCCCTTAGCTGCAGGAACGTCATCTTCGTCAATATCTTCTTCTTCGGGTTCTGCTTTCTTTGTTCCGAAAATGTTCCCGATTTGACTGTCAATCATCATATCCTGGTACGTTCTTAAGCCTGTACCTGCCGGTATGAGCTGACCGAGGATAATATTTTCTTTCAAGCCAATCAGGTTGTCAATTTTCGCTGAAACTGAAGCATCCGAAAGCACCCTTGTTGTTTCCTGGAAAGATGCTGCCGAGAGCCAGCTTTCAGTAGTAAGTGATGCCTGCGTAATGCCGAGTAATATTGGTTCTGCGATTGCAGGTTCAGCATTACGGGTTGTTGCCGTTTTTTTGTTTTTCTTCTTCAGTTCCTGGTTAATGCTTCTCATAACTCTCTTATCAACCAATTGCATAACCTTCATCTTTGAATCACCCGGTTCAGTTACGGCAATCTGATTCTTCAGTTCCATGTTTTCATCGAGGAACTTGATTTTATCAATGTTTTCATTTTCAAGCATCGAAGAATCTCCGGAATCAACAATTTTCACCTTTTGAAGCATCTGTCTTACAATGACTTCAATATGCTTGTCATTAATCTTGACACCCTGCATACGGTAAACTTCCTGAATCTCGTTCACAAGATATTCCTGAACTGCATTTGCTCCTTTAATACGTAAAATATCATGCGGATTAATAGAACCTTCGGTAAGTCTGTCACTGGCACGAACGAAATCTTCTTCCTGAACAAGTATATATTTTCCAATCGGAACGCTGTATTCAAGTTTTGTTTTTTCGTCATTGCTTGTTATGATAATAATTCTTTGTCCTCGTTTCATTTTTTCAAATGAGACGATACCGTCAATTTCAGAAACGATTGCGGGATTTTGGGGAGCTCTCGCTTCAAACAACTCTGTAACTCTCGGCAAACCTCCTGTGATGTCTCGCATTCTTCCGAGGTCTCTGGGTATCTTTACAAGTGGAGTTCCGACACCTACGACATCCTCATCTTCAACCCTAAGCTGAGCTTTTGTGGGAATACTGTAGGATTTCAGAACTTTACCCGAGTCATCCAGCAAATCAATCGTTGGAGATTTTGTCCTGTCGCGTGATTCGACAACAACCTTGGTTATGTGTCCGGTTTGTTCATCATTTATTTCACGGTATGTTACGTTAGGAACAAGGTCCCTGTAGCGAATTCTTCCTTCAACTTCTGTAATAATTGAAGCATTATAGGGGTCCCATTCGTAAATCATTTGGCCCTTCTTGATTAAATCTCCATTTTTTACATGAAGAATTGCACCATAAGTTGCATCATATTTTGTCAATGTTCTGTTGCTGTCGGGGTCAACAATATTTATAATGCCGCTGCGGCTGACAACAAGCTGTGTTTCGCCTTCATCTCCTTCGTAACTGACAATCCTGACATTTTCGAATTGAATCTGTCCGTCGAACTTGGCTACAACCGAGGACTGCGACGCGACAAGCAAAGCAGTACCACCGGTATGGAAGGTTCTAAGCGTTAACTGAGTTCCCGGTTCGCCGATTGATTGTGAAGCAATTGTTCCAACTGCCTCGCCTGTGTCAACGAGCTTCCCGGTAGCAAGGTTACGTCCGTAGCACTTGGCACAAACACCCTGCCTCGATTCGCAGGTTAATACGGAACGAATTGTAACCGATTCGATTGATGTTTGTTCTATCCTGTTTGCAATTTCCTCATCAATCACATCAGCGGCATGTGCAATGACTTCACCGGTTAATGGATTTTCAATATCCTTAAGAGTAACCCTGCCGAGAATACGTTCAAACAAAGGTTCTTTAATCTCTTCACCGTCCTTTAACGCTGTCATTTCGACTCCACGTATTGTACCGCAATCATGGTCGGATATGATAACATCCTGTGCTACGTCATGAAGTCTTCTTGTAAGGTATCCGGCATCGGCTGTTTTCAAAGCTGTATCGGCAAGGCCTTTTCTTGCACCATGTGTAGATATAAAATATTCAAGTATTGACAAGCCTTCTTTAAAGTTTGCAATAATCGGATTTTCAATCAATTCACCGGTTGAGCCCGAGAGGGATTTTTTGGGTTTTGCCATCAAACCCCGCATACCTGCAAGCTGGCGGATCTGTTCCTTTGAACCTCTCGCCTGTGAATCGAGCATCATCCAAAATGTATTGAATCCCTGCTGTGCTTGTGAAAGTTCGGAATAAAGTTTGTCGGCAACCCTATTGGTTGCCGTTGACCATGTGTCAATGATTTTATTATAACGCTCACCACTGCTAATAACTCCGTTCTGGTAAGCAAATTCTATTTCGTCAATTTTCTTCTGTGCATGGCTAATGATAACCAATTTATCTTTTGGAACAAGAACATCTGTGACACTTACAGACATGCCTCCAATTGTAGCAAACTTAAATCCTATATCTTTCAGTGCATCCAGGAATTCAACTGTCTTTGCCAGTCCTGCTTTTCTGAAACATATTCCGATAATTTGCCTCAAGCGTTTCTTTGCGAGTAACTCATTAAGGAATCCAAGTTCTTCGGGTACAATTCTATTAAATAATACTCTTCCGGTTGTTGTTTCAATAAGCTCTCCGTTAATCCTGACTTTAATTTTAGCATGTAAATTTACTTTTCCGGAATTATAAGCAATAATCACTTCATCCGAAGAACCAAACATCTTTCCTTCACCTTTTGCTTCATGCCTGACTTTTGTTAAATAATAAACTCCAAGGACCATGTCCTGCGAAGGCACGGCAATCGGGTCTCCGTTTTGTGTGTGCATTATATTATGCGGTGCTAAAATAAGTAGTAATGCTTCGAGCTGTGCTTCGTAGCTTATTGGTATGTGAACTGCCATTTGGTCACCGTCGAAGTCAGCATTGAATGCGGTACACACCAATGGATGAAGCTGAATAGCCTTGCCTTCAATCAGCCTGGGCTGGAATGCCTGGATACCAAGTCTGTGCAATGTCGGTGCGCGGTTGAGCAAAACGGGATGCCCTTCAATCACCTTTTCAAGAATATCCCAAACTTCATTAGTCTTTCTCTCAACCATTTTCTTGGCACTCTTAACTGTTTTGACATGCCCCCTTTCAATCAGCTTTCTGATAATAAAAGGTTTGAATAATTCAACAGCCATGTCCTTTGGTAATCCGCATTCATGAAGTCTCAGTTCAGGTCCGACAACAATAACCGAACGGCCCGAATAGTCAACTCTCTTACCGAGAAGATTCTGCCTGAACCTGCCGGTCTTACCTTTAAGAGTATCGGCAAGAGATTTCAATGCACGCTGTGATTCGCTCCTGACAGCACGGCGGCTGTTATCGAACAGTGCATCAACCGATTCCTGCAACATCCTTTTTTCATTTCTCAAGATGACTTCGGGTGCTTTAATGTCAATTAATCTCTTAAGCCTGTTATTCCTTATTATAACTCTTCGGTATAAATCATTTAAATCTGAGGTAGCAAATCTGCCGCCTTCGAGGGGCACGAGAGGCCTGAGGTCAGGAGGTGTAACTGGTACGACATCCAGTACCATCCATTCCGGACGGTTATTCAGATTATTTCTCTGAGCCTGCCTGAAAGAATCGAGTGTACGAAGTCTTTTAAGCAAATCGGTCTTTTTCTGCTGTGATGTCTCTTCCCTTAGTATAGCTTTTAATTCACTGTATAACGGCTCAGGTTCAACCCTTTTAAGTAATTCTTTGATTGCCTCGCCGCCTATGTGAGCAATAAATTTATTCGGGTCTTCATCTTCCATATTTAATTCTTCTTCAGAGAGATTACCAAGAATATCCAAATATTGGTCTTCTGTCAGTAAATCTTTTTGTTGTAAACCGGTTTTTCCGGGCTGAACGACAATATAAGATTCATAATAGACGATTCTTTCGATATCCTTTGTCGGCATACCGAGAATTGCACTGATTTTACTGGGAAGGGTTCTCAGGAACCAAATATGGACGACCGGAACTGCAAGCATAATATGGCCCATACGTTCACGCCTGACAGATTTTTGAGTTACCTCGACACCGCATCTGTCGCAAACGATACCCTTATATCTTATCCGCTTATATTTACCGCAGGCACATTCCCAATCTCTGATTGGGCCGAATATTTTCTCACAAAACAATCCGTCCTTTTCAGGCCTGAACGACCTGTAGTTGATAGTTTCAGGTTTTGTTACTTCGCCGTTTGACCTGTTGAGTATATCATCAGGTGAAGCAATTTTAATTGATATGCGCGAAAATCCTTTTCTGGGAATTGATTTCGATTGCATTTTTGCTCCTTAATTAAATTTATTTTTTCTTAATATTAATCAATTTGTAAATCAAGGCACAAGCCCTGAAGCTCACGAATAAGAACATTGAACGATTCAGGTATATTCGGAGTAGGCATATTATCTCCTTTGACAATAGCCTCATACATTTTCGCCCTGCCCTGAACATCATCCGATTTTAGTGTAATCATCTCCTGCAAGGTATGGGCGGCACCATAAGCTTCAAGTGCCCAGACTTCCATCTCACCTAACCTTTGACCTCCGAACTGGGCTTTTCCTCCGAGAGGCTGCTGTGTAATAAGTGAGTATGGCCCAATTGACCTTGCATGAATTTTATCTTCGACCAAGTGCGAAAGCTTCAGCATATAAATTACGCCGACTGTGATTTTTTCATCGAAAGTTTCGCCTGTCCTGCCATCATAAAGAACCGTTTTGCCGTCTGGGGGCAAGCCGGCTTTTTCAAGATAATTACTCACATCAGCCCAGCTCGCACCGTCGAAAATAGGTGTTGAAAATTGCAATCCAAGCTTTGTACCTGCCCAGCCAAGTGCAGTCTCAAAAAGCTGCCCGAGGTTCATTCTTGAAGGCACACCAAGTGGATTCAGGACTATATCAACAGGTGTTCCGTCAGGTAGGAACGGCATATCTTCCTGTGGTACAATCTTTGAAACTATACCTTTGTTTCCGTGCCTTCCAGCCATTTTATCGCCAATCTGAAGTTTTCTTTTCTTTGCGATATATACCTTAGACATTTGGAGAATGCCGGGCTGAAGTTCATCGCCTGCCGCTATTTTACTTCGTTCGGCTTTGAAAATAGCAATAACATTATTCCTTTTTGCATGATAATTCTTTATCATAGTCTTTACCAACTTGGAATCTTCTTTCCCGGAAATAATTTCATGGTCAACATCTATTAGTTCGGGTTTCAAAGCATCGTTTTTATAGTGATTTTCTATTTCTTTGCCTGTTATCTTTACACCACTCCTTATAGCAACGGAACCATTATCGTGTCTGATGCCGAGAATAGTTTTCCCGGACAGAACCGATATCAACCTTTTAATAAAGTCATCATCCAGGTCTTTTAATGTTTCCTTTTCTCTTTTACTGAGATTTTCCTGCCTTTTCTTTTCTTCTGTTTTACCGTCTTTCTCACTGACAATTACTCTTCTGGTGAAAAGTTTTGTATTAATAACCACTCCTTTTAATCCGGGTGTTGCTTTGAGCGAAACATCTTTAACATCACCGGCTTTATCACCGAAAATCGCCCTCAGAAGCTTTTCTTCCGGTGTCGGGTCGGTTTCACCTTTGGGAGTGATTTTACCAATCAGTATATCACCCTCCTGTACTTTAGCTCCGGTCCTGATGATACCATCTTCATCCAAATCCTTAGTAGCTTCTTCGCTGACATTGGGAATTTCCCTTGTGAATTCCTCTTCACCGCGTTTGGTGTCGCGAACTTGCAATGTAAATTCTTCGATATGAATCGAAGTGAAGGTGTCTTCTGCAACAAGCCTTTCGGATATTATGATAGCATCTTCAAAGTTATATCCTCTCCAGGGCATGAACGCAACCATTACGTTTTGGCCTAAGGCAAGTTCGCCATGGTCAGTCGAAGCACCATCGGCAAGAGGCATACCTTTAACAACTTTTTGTCCCTGTTTGACAATGGGCCTTTGATTTATACATGTATCCTGATTTGTCCTGAAAAACTTCAGAATAGGATAGGTTACGATTTTCCTAAATTCAAAGCTTGTCATTTTCTCTTTTTCACTGCGTTTGTCGTCATACCTGACACGTATATAATCGGAGCAAACATACTCAACCTCGCCGTCACCTTCTGCAAGCAGTAAAGTACGTGAATCTTTAGCAACTTTTGCTTCCATACCCGTACCCACGATGGGTGCAGTAGGTTTGACAAGCGGAACAGCCTGACGCTGCATATTAGAACCCATTAAGGCACGGTTAGCATCATCATGCTCCAGAAATGGTATCAATGATGATGCGGCACTTGTTATTTGGTCGGTTGATATATCAACAAATTCTACTTCATGCGGCGATACAACAACGAAATCACCCGATTTTCTTGCTTTGATTTTGTCTCCTGTCAACACTCCCTTGTCATTGAAAGGCGATGATGCAGGTGCTATAATATACCCCTCTTCTTTCTCTGCAGTCAGAAAAATGATCTCTTCGGTTATTTTTGCCTTAACAACTTTTCTGTATGGTGTTTCAATAAATCCAAGGTCATTTATTCTTGCATGTATTGCAAGTGAGGATATCAAACCGATGTTCGGCCCCTCAGGAGTCTCGATTGGACATAACCTGCCATAATGAGTGTAATGAACGTCACGCACCTCAAACCCGGCTCTCTCACGTGTTAAACCGCCTGGCCCCAAAGCCGAAGTTCTCCTCTTATGTGTCAATTCGGCAAGGGGATTTGTCTGGTCCATAAACTGCGATAACTGGTTTGTTCCAAAGAACTGGTTAATTACCGAACTTATAGTTCTTGCATTAACAAGTTCCGCCGGGGCTAACTGCTCTCCGTCATGGATTCCCATTCTCTCTTTAATAGTCCTCGCCATACGAGCCAAGCCGACATTGAATTGTGCCGTAAGTTGTTCTCCGACAGTTCTTACGCGGCGGTTCCCGAGATGGTCAATATCATCTCCGCTTTGCTTGTCGTCATGAATCTTAATAAGGTGTTTTATAATTGCAACTATATCGTCTTTTTCAAGTGTTGTGATAGCAGGGTCAACTTTGAGTTTCAACTTTGCATTGATTCTGAACCTTCCGACAACACCCAAATCATATCTTTTGGGATTGAAGAATAACTTTTCAAGTAAAGCTTCGGCTGTTGCAATATCCGGTGGTTCGCTTGAACGTAGTTGTCTGTATATTGCCTCGAGAGCGTCCTCCCTTGTTCTTGAAGTATCTTTTGCCAAAGTTCTTGCAATAATCGGCTCATCATTCGGGTCGGAATATTTATAAACTTTCAACGAACTAAGTTCGGCTTTTTTCATATTTTCGAGAAGTTCCTCAGTAATCACAGTATCACGGATTGCTATAATTTCACCGGTTGACATATCAATCAAATCGGATGCTATACGCTTTCCTACCAAAGTCTCGTCTATATCTTCTATATCGAGAAATTCAGCCAACTCAAAAAGATTAAGTAATTCTTCATCCGAAGAATAACCAAGCGCTCTCAATAATGTTGTAACAGGGAATTTCTTCTTTCTGTCTATATATGCGAACATTACATCATGAATGTCGGTTGCAAATTCAATCCACGAGCCTCTGAAAGGAATAATTCTTGCAGTATATATCCTTGTGCCATTCGGGTGCAAAGTATCATCGAAAAACACACCGGGTGAACGGTGAAGCTGTGAGACTATGACTCTTTCTGCTCCATTTATAATAAAAGTTCCCCTCGAAGTCATTGATGGTATATTGCCTAAGTAAACTTCCTGCTCAACCGATTCAATGTAATCTTCGGAATTTTTTTCGGCTTTGCTCGATAATCTGAGTTTAGCCTTCAAAGGCTTTGCAAAAGTGAGTTCTCTTTCCCTGCATTCATCTTCGCTGTATTTTGGCATCTCAACCAAATAGTTGAGAAATTCAAGCTGGAAAACACCCGAAGAATCTTCAATCGGAAAATTATTTTTAAATGCAAGCTGAAGCCCTATGTTTCTCCTGTCGGCAGGAGTGAGGTTATCCTGCAGGAAATCACTATAAGATCTATTCTGGACATCAAGCAAGTCAGGATAATCGGTAATTTTTTTGGTCGTAGAAAAGTCAACCCTATCTCTAAGCCTGACGATATGGTCCTTACCTATAAAAAATTTCGGCTCATTTGTTTTTGTGTCGCTCACAGGGAACCTCCAATTCTGTTAAAATTTTTTTCTCAAAAATTAGGATTTTTTGAAGCATCTTCTCATAGAAAAGACTTCAAAAAACCCTAAGACATTTATCATCATTTGGCATAATTTTTATTATTTTTTCCTTTTAGGGAAACTTATAACCAAAAATTCACTAAATATTACTATCAAATTAAAGCAGTTTTGGGAGCCACAGTGTTTAGCCGCTAACTCCCAATAACATATTTCAAATAATTCGTTTTACTTTAAAGTAACCTTAGCACCCTGTTCTTCGAGTTTCTTCTTAATATCATTAGCTTCGTCTTTAGATACACTTTCTTTTACGACGCTTGGCGCACCCTCGACCATGTCCTTGGCTTCTTTCAAGCCAAGTCCGGTTATCTCGCGAATAACCTTGATGACATTTAGTTTTTTGTCGCCCATATCGGTTAATTCAACTGCAAATTCGGTTTGTTCTTCCTCTTTTGGGGCTTCGGCTGCTGCCGGCATACCCATGCCCGCCATCATAACCGGTGCTGCTGCAGAAACACCAAATTTATCCTCTAACTCTTTCTTTAATTCCGCTGCTTCAAGTAATGTTAAACCGGAAATCTTCTCAACTAATTCTTCTACTATAGCTGACATTGTTTTTCTCCTAAATTATTTTTTCAAAAAAAATTAAGCCGCCTGTTTTTTGGCAACTTCTTCGATAACACTTGCCAAATCACGCATCAAGGCATTGATCGAACCGACAATTCCCGTTATTGGTGCGTGCAGGCTTCCAACAATAGATGCCATCAAATCCTGCTTGGTCGGTAATGAAGCGACTGTTTTAAGCTGCTTTGCATCGAAGAACTGACCATCAATATAAGCACCCTTGAATAAGGGTTTATTGAACTTATCAATGTTTTCCTTCAACGTTTTCGCAGGCGATACAGGGTCATCATAGCTAAAAATAATAGCTGTCTGGCCACCGAAAATTTCAGCGGGTAACTGATAATCGCCGACATCTTTCAAAGCACGAAGAATCAGGGTATTTTTGGCTACCCTGTAATCCACGTTCATTTTTTTGAATATCCTGCGGATTCTGATTGAATCCACGACATTCATACCGACAAAGTCAACAAGATAGAATCCATTTGCCTTTCTGAACTTATCTGCAAGCTCAGAAACTATTTCCTGTTTTCTTTGTTTTGTAATCATATTTTACCATTTATATTATTCTTAACCAAGGCACAAACCCCGAGGGGCAGAGAAGCTACGCCTTTGTTAAGAGCGCGTAATAGTCTAAATTATTCTTTTGTCTGTAATGACTGCTCATTGACGACAACGCTGGGACCCATAGTAGAACTAAAATATATAGCTTTAATATATTTCCCTTTTGCCGTACTTGGTTTTGAACGCATTATGCTTGAATAAAAAGTCGCAATATTATCAATAAGTTTATTTTGTTCAAACGAGCATTTGCCGACTGCGGCTTGGATGTTGCCGGTTTTATCAACCCTATATTCAATCTTTCCTCCTTTGACGTCCTTAACGGCTTTGTCAAGGTCAAAAGTAACGGTTCCACTCTTCGGATTAGGCATTAAACCTCTTGGGCCAAGAATTCTTCCGAGCTTACCGACTTCACCCATAACGTCAGGTGTAGCAATTATTACATCAATTTCGGTCCAGCCGTTTTTGATTTTCTCAACATACTCATCCAGACCTGCAAAGTCTGCTCCCGCATCGAGAGCTTCCTTATCCTTTGGAGATTTAGCCATAACCAGCACCCTGACTGTCTTGCCGGTACCGTGAGGCAGGGAAACAGTTCCGCGTACAAGCTGGTCTGCTTTCCTTGGGTCAACGCCAAGCCTGATGGCAACTTCAAACGATTCGTCAAACTTTGCAGTCGCATTCTTTTTTACAATTGCTATGGCATCCTGAAAAGGATAGGTTTGAGATGAATCATAGCTTTTAGTTAATGACTTATATCTTTTTCCGGTATCACTCATTGTTGATTTTAATTATATTTTACAAATTTTATTATCCTTCGACTACAATACCAACACTTCTTGCAGTGCCTTTTACCATTTCGATACCGCTTTCGATGGTATCGCAGTTCAAATCTTCCATTTTTATTTTTGCTATTTCTTCGCATTGCTTCACTGTTACATTGCCGACCTTGGTTTTGTTGGATTCAGCAGAACCCTTTTTGATTCCGGCGGCCTGTAATAACAAGATTGAAGCAGGCGGCGATTTTACAATAAACGTGAAAGATTTATCAGTAAAAAAAGTTACAAGAACAGGTAAAATTGTTCCTTTTTGTTTTGCCGTTTTAGCATTGAATTGTTTTACAAATTCCATTCCGTTTAAGCCTCTTTGTCCGAATGCAGGCCCCACCGGCGGAGCCATTGTGGCTTCCCCGGCATTTAACTGCAATTTGAACGTTCCCGCTAATTTCTTTGCCATTTCTCAACTAAAAAAATATTACATAATTCTGTTTCAATATTCAATGATTTTCGAGTTCAACCTGGCTGAAATCCAGTTCGACAGGAGTTTTTCTGCCAAGTATTCCGACTTCAACCTTGAGTTTTTGTTTTTCATGATTCACTTCTTTAACAGTGCCATTGAAATTCGTAAATGGTCCATCAATGACTTTAACAGGGTCTCCGATTTCGAAACGTGTAACGATTGTTGCTATGCTTCTTCTTTCTTCTACCCTGCCGATAATCCGCTCAATTTCGTGCGGCTGAAGAGCTGAAGGCTGTGTCTTGTTCCCTACAAAACTCACCACCGAAGGGACAGTAGTTATAATCTCGATAATCTTTTTATCCATTACGGCTTTGACCAAAATATAGCCGGGAAGAAAATTTTTAATCTTGGTTCGTCTTTTACCGCCGCGTACTTCAAACACAGTTTCCTGTGGAATAATCACCTCGAGTATTCTGTCCTGAAGCTTAAGTCTTTTCACCTCGGCTTCGATTGACAGTTTCACTTTAGTTTCATGTCCGGTAAATGTACGAATTGCATACCACTTTCCCTCAGGTTTATTTATATCCATTAAGGCATCAACTTCAGATACTTCCTTCCTGGATTCGTTAACAGTTGTTTCATCTTCAGGAGTATTAATTACCTCTTCAACTACATCAGTCTCATCAAAGGAAATGCCGGAAACCGATTCGATTCCTTCAGCTTCTTCTTCAACATTTTCAACAACTGATTCAATTGCATCCGAACCGGCTTCTTCTGAAATTATTTCAGTTTCAGCTAAATCAGAATCAATTTCCGTATCATCGGTTTGAATGTTCTCTATTTCTTCCATATTTTCTGTTTTATCAATCATCAGGATAGAAGCCGCAAGTAATACTAAGCGAAAATACCTTTAATAATCAAATCCATGATTTTGTCAATTGCAAGAACGATAAGGGTAATAATAATCGTAGTAATAATCACAACGATAGTTGATTCCTTCAACTGTTCTTTTGAGGGCCAGGAAACTTTTTTCATTTCCTTGACCACATCATTTGCAAATTCTTTAATTTTTCCAATCATAAAAAAATCCTTTTTTGTTTCACAGCAGGGGCGGCAGGAATCGAACCCGCAGCCTACGGTTTTGGAGACCGTCGCTCTGCCAATTGAGCTACACCCCTAATCCCTTGGAGCTGATGACCGGGATTGAACCGGTGACCTCATCCTTACCAAGGATGTGCTCTACCAACTGAGCTACATCAGCCTAACTTCTCGAGCGGGAAACGGGATTCGAACCCGCGACCCTCAGCTTGGGAAGCTGATGCTCTACCAACTGAGCTATTCCCGCAACACATGTATTTTCCAAAACGAGATTCATCATACTCAGCAGTATAAAATATCAACGAACTTTCTCTGTAAAGTTTTGAGCGGGAGACGAGGTTCGAACCCGCGACCCTCAGCTTGGAAGGCTGATGCTCTACCAACTGAGCTACTCCCGCATCATATCTTTCTGATACAATTTCATCTGTGGGCAGGGAAGGGTTCGAACCTCCGTAGGGCTGTGCCCAGCAGATTTACAGTCTGCCCCGTTTAACCACTTCGGTACCTACCCAGTTAAAAGGACAACAAAATTAAGAAAAATTATTAATATAACCAATATGTTTTTAAAATTAATAAGAAAATTTTTGCTTTCCCATGATGTCAGTTTTTCATAAACACCCTTTTGTACATATTTGATTTTTCTAAAAAAACAAATTTTAATTTTTTCAATTATTTCATATTTTTATTGTTTAATTTATTCCTAAAATCCGTATTTTCTTTTTCCGTTGATTAAAATTCGATGGAAAAACTTATTTTTTTTGTTTATTATTGATATTATGGAAAATTCACCATACAATGCAACCGTTACCGGAAAAATACTTATCACTCCTGATTTAATGGTTCTTAGAATAAGGACTGATGAACCGAGAACAACTTTCAGGGCGGGGCAATTTACTGCAATCGGATTACTTGCAAGCGAACAACGTTCACCCAATTCGGTTATTCTCGAGGAAAATTTAAAACTTGAATCATTGATTAAACGACCTTACTCGATAGCTTCTGCTAACCACGAAACCCAGGATTTTGAATTTTATATCAGCCAGGTCAAGTCGGGTACACTGACACCGAGATTGTTTAATCTCACCCAAGGGAACAGGATTTGGATTGACAAAAGGATTCTCGGCTTTTTCAATCTCGACCTTACTCCACCCGGTTGTAATATAGTAATGATAGCAACTGGAACCGGGCTTGCTCCTTATATATCATTTCTGCGTTCACACCTGAAGGAGCATAAGGATACTAAATTAGTTGTCATTCATGGTGCCGCCTATCTCTGGGACCTCGGCTACCGGAGCGAACTTGAATTTATTGACTATAATTTTGAAAATTTCTATTATTATCCGACATTGCTTCAGGCAGATGAATCATGGAAGGGTTTAAGAGGTTATATTGAAATTCATCTTGAAAATAAAATTTTGGAAAATATCGGAATTGAAATAAATCCTGAAAAGACTCATTTTTTTCTTTGCGGTAATCCAAAAATGATTGCATCGGTTTCCGATTTTCTAATTAAAAGGAACTATACTCGTCATTCCAAGAAAAATCCGGGTGCATTGCATATTGAGGAATATTAATTTTATCATGATAGCAAATTTAAAAAGCATAACTCTATTACTTATTCTTATAATCATTAGCGGTTGTATTGTTGTCAAACACAATACTGTCGAAGATGATGTTATGATGATAAACCTAAGCCCGAAGCCGGAAATTCCAATGTCCGACAAACTTGTCCGTTCAAAAAAAGGGGACATTATTGCTTTTCTCCCACAGGAATGGTTTTTTGTAAATGTCGAAGAAAAGGCATCTGCTGATGTTTTTGCTGTTGCCGTAAATCCTGATTATACACTCAGTGCCGTCTTCTCAACTATCAGAAAAAATGATATTACCGATAGTATTGTTAATAAGGAAGGACTTTTGGGATTAGCAAGGACAAGCCTTAACTATCATGAAAATAAAACTGCCGGTGCAGTCAAACAAGTCGGTAAATATTCGATGATGCAATTAGGGACAATGTCGTTTGCCAAATATAATTATTCCAACTCGTCAGGTGCGCTTGTTTCCCAAACTGCCGTCTTTAAGTCATCAATCAACCAATACTATGAATTTGCACTTATTCCGATGAATATCACCGGTAAGCCTTTGCCTTCCCAGATTGAAATTGATAAAATCTTTAATTCGATTGTCGCAACAATTCAATACTGATTACCTTCATGATAATTTCTCAAGACACAAATGAAGTTGTTAAATTCCTTCAGGATTTATCGGGCGGCAACCTGAGAAAACCTAATGACCTGGAGGTTTTCCTTGAAATAGGTGCAAGCTTCGGGCAGGAAATCTTAATGAATGATTTTATTTTCAACGGTGCTTCCATCTGGTATTTGTCCCAGGCATTAAAAAAGATAAAACAAGGCGAAGAAGGATTCAATAAACTTGAAAAAGAACTAAAAGAAAACTTAATTAAATTTCAATCCCAAATTAACACTTTTAATAGTTTCTCCGATAATGAGACGAGTACAAGAATTAGTAATGTTTATTTGCAAAATACACAAGGTTCTTACCTCAACCTCATTGATATGGCACACGACCTCTCAGAATTAAAATATGTTCAAAACACAATGAAATCAAAAGATTAAATCATTTTTTCCGAACCAGGCATCCGAATTGAAGATATTTCGAATCATAAAAAAAACCTAAAGTAATAATATTAAAAATTCCAAACAATAAATTCCTGCCATAAGGATTAATCCCTTTTATTTTCACTATCTCATAACCACATTCATCAAACATTCTAATAATACTTTTTTTTGTAAAAAATCTTAAATGAGTATTATCCAGAATTCCTTCATTGCGATACCTCCAATCTCTGCCAATCAGAAGTTCTTTCAGATTAGTAATATGCCTTACATTCGGAATCGAAGCCACAATGAAACCTTTTTCAATTAGTTTTGCCTTTAATTCAATTAACATTTCATTAGGATATGCAATATGTTCCAGGACATCATTAAAAACGATACAATCGAAATAACCATCATCCAATTCCTTCATCCTGGATTCTATTCCTCCGCAAATCACTTTATCCAACAATCCCTTCGACTTCTCCGCTTGTTCTTCATTAATCTCAATTCCCCAAACCTCAGATTTAGACCTAAGCTTGAGTGAATATCCGAATTTTCCTGCACCACATCCAACCTCAAGCACTCTTCTGCATCCTTTAGGAATATACTCAAGCATCTCCAACCTTTCACCCTCATAATAGGATTCAGGTTTTTCTTTTGTATTATCCATTTTTATAAAATATTATTAATTGTAACATAATTAATTACAATATCGTAATCATCATTATTAAATTTTATTTTTGCAGGATAAATTAATAATTTATATTTTGAATAATCTAACATTCCAAAAGGGGTAATAATTTAATTTATGTATAAACAACTACTGGTTGAAATAGAAAGTCTGGTTATTGACGAAAAGAATTTTGTCGTCAATGCATGCAACTTCGCCGCCCATCTCTATTCCCAAATGCAGGATATCAGCTGGCTGGGTTTTTACCTTTTATCTCATGATTCTTTATTGATTGGCCCCTATCAGGGCAAGCCGGCATGTATCCGGCTCCAAAAGAATAAAGGTGTTTGCTGGGCTTCAATTAACAAAAGAGATGTGGTAAAAGTTGATAATGTACATGAATTTCCCTCCCACATTGTATGCGATGCCCTGGCAAATTCAGAAATTGTAGTCCCTTTAATCAAAAATGGTGTTATCTATGGAGTACTCGACCTCGACAGCTACTCATTGGATAGATTCACCGATGAGGACGGGATTAATCTGAAACTGCTGGTTGATATCCTCGTCAACGCATCGGATATGCAGGCAATCGGAAAATTTTATGGTAAAACTTATTAATGCACTTTTAGCATAAATTATTATTTTTATTTTCAATAATTATTAACTCACATTACGCAGAAATTTATAATTTTCAATTTTCAATTAATTTATCAATATTTAAATGTTAAAAAAGAAATGAGTTTTATAACATTTTGTCAATTTATATATTTAGAAATAAAGAATTTTTGAATTTAAGGACTTTTTTTAAAATTTATTCAATGAAAATTCAATGAAAATTGAAAATTTATTTCCTGATTACAGCTATCTTGCCGACAGCCGCTGTTTCAGTACCCGATGAGCTTGCGACAATCATATACACGCCGCTCGAAACATAATTACCGGCATTGTCTCTTCCGTCCCAAATCGCCTTCCTGCCGGCTACAGTCAAAGATTTAACCAGTCCACCATCCATGGTAAGGATTTTAATCTCCGTTTCTGAAGTTAAACCGTCAATTGTAAGGTAACCGTCAAATCCGGGATTATAAGGTTGAGGGTAACAACTTATATTGTAACTATCCAACGGCTTTACAGATAAAGTCCTTGCTGTGCATAAACCTTTCCTGGTCCCGAAATAAACAATCCCTGTCTCCCCGTCAACAAATACGGAAGAAACATCATTATCAATCAATCCGCTATTACCTTTATTAATAATTGTAACAGTCTCAGTCCCGTCCGGATTTAGAACCCAAACTCCGTTTTTAGTTGCAATCCATTTATTATTAAGTGCATCAACAAAAATGTCATTCACCCTTTGTGTAGTCAGCATACTCACTTTTCTTATGCTCACATTGGGTCTTGCCTTCTCCAAAACACTTGAGGGGTTGAACATGACAGATAACCCTGTTTCATAGCCAATCCACAATGCCCCGAACCCGTCAACCGCAAGAGCAGTCTGTGCATTATCGAGCAGTTTCCCTCCGGTTGAAGATATTGTCATTACTCCGCAAATATCATCTCTTTTATCATCAATCGTATTCTTCTCATTAAAATACATCAGTCCATGAGGTTCGAAGGGACTGGAGCCAAGCCATTTAGTTCCCGATAAATCAATGGCGATAGATATAAAACCTCTTCTTGTCGGTGAACTGCAATTTTCAAATTCTGCAAAAGTTCCGTCTTTCTTATATGCAAGGAGTGATGGGCCGGGGCTGATTCTACCCCAATTAGAAAACCAGATTACCCCTTGATTATCAGCAATACATTCGCCCGTTATCACCCAGTTTGGATCCTCTGCTATTCCAATCATCGGGGAATTTTTATTATTAATAATTGTGAAAACATAACCTGTGTCATGTTCTTCGAGAATGCACAAACCTGCCCCATAATTACTTGCATATATTTTTCCGTTCTTATCTGAATAAATTTTATAGTAACTGTTATTCAAAATTTCAGGAAAAGCATCCACAGTGAAATTCGTCCAGTAACCGTTTGAAAATTTCATGAATCCCTTTCCACGGCCGTCATAATCGGTAGCAGCCCATAAATTTCCTTTTTCATCCAGATCCATGCTCATAAAAAGGTTGGATGCAGGTGTGTTAGGCCGAATATTTTTTAGATAATTATTCTCAAATATTCTTAATCCAGATTCATGGTACATCAAAATCAAAGTCTTGTCAGCAAAAATATGACTATTAATAATCATATCGGGGATAAATATATCCAAGCTGCCATCTTCCAAAGTATAGGCATTTAATTGGGTAGTATAATAAAGCTTATTGTCCTTCGAACTTAGCTTTGTAATTGCATCATAAGTAGGAGGCAATGTCCTCTGAACAATAAATGTATCCCTATCTAATTTGTATAAAATCTTGCTTGTGGCGGCAAACAAATCGCCCCGATGAAAACAAATACCGACAATGGGCTGTTGAGTCAATAATCCGTTTGATGAAGAATAATTTTTCCAAACTTGCGGGTCAATTATCTGTGTATTCAAATCAGCCATAGCTATACCGGCTTCGGTCGCCAACCATATCTTATTGTCCTTAATAAGAATTTGCTTTACAGGGGTTTTCTGTTGGAAAGAACCGAATTTAGTAACAGTTTCAACAAAAACCTGACGATTGAGGTCAAACACCGCTAAGCCAAACCCGCCTCCGATATATGCAAGTGTATCATAGATATAAATATCATTAATTATAGAATTTGCGAATCCTGCACTTAAAATGTCGGTTATATGAGTGAAATTGAAATTTTCATCGGCGATTTCAATATAACCGTCAAAAGTTCCCATATATACAAGTTTATTGACTGTATCGGCATTCATTGCAGTGAATTCCATGCTGAGTAGTCCTTCGGTATTGCGAAATTCCCTGAATGGCTGTCCGTTAAATAAATTTACAGAATCATAAACGAACAAACCACCGGTTGTACCTGCCCATATTCTCCCTTTCGAATCAATGGCGGCAGCCTTCACATCAAGCAGGGATGAGTATATCTTCCAATTGTCAATCTTGAATTGTGAAAATGAATAACAAGGAAAAAGTGACATTCCAATAAGAATAAACACCAATTTAAAAGAATTGATTTTCATTGAGTTCATTTGATACCCCAGAGTAATGAAAAAAAATAATGAGTATCAAAAATTCATTTGATAGCCCGCAAAAGTGAAACCATTTCAAGAGCAGTTTGTGCCGCTTCGAAACCTTTATTACCGCCTTTGCTCCCGGCTCTTTCAATAGCCTGCTCGATTGTATCGGTGGTCAGAACTCCAAGAATACACGGAACACCCGTCTCAAGATTTATTCTTGAAATACCTTTTGATACTTCAGCAGCAATATAGTCAAAATGAGGTGTTGAACCCCGAATGACAGCACCAAGGCAAATCACAGCATCATATTTTTTTGTCTTTGCAAGCTTTTGAGCTACGACAGGTATTTCATAAGCACCCGGACAATAAACAATTGTTAAATTTTCTTCTGCGGCATTATGA
>JAKAKE010000050.1 GCA_021824625.1 Bacteroidota bacterium
CATCCGGCACTTATTTTATAATTGCTAATGTGGGTGACACTCAGGTGAGACTGCCGATAGTGATATTGAAATAAAAATTTGAAAAATTAATCCAAGAAATAACCACACCTGATAAAGATGTGGTTATTTTTTTTATAAGATTAAATCCAATATTCATATTGGCGAATACTTGATGTATAGCCGCTATTTTTAAATAGCGGGAATACATGGACACTTCATTTCGTGATTTATCACCTGATAACAACGGGCGACTTATATTGAGACTAATTGTAAATTACACATAAAGTCAGTCTGAGCAAAGTCGAAGACTGATTAGAACAAGGTTGTCATACTTCAACTCTGCTCAGTATGACAGATTTTCAATTAGGCCTCATATAATATTTTTTTGTCTAAAATGAATTAAATGAACAAATTGTTTTGAATTTTAAATTATTTTCAATAAGTTTGTAAGCTCTGTCGAAAATAATTTTTAAATATTATATTTTGGAGTAATTGAGTGCCGACAATAAACCAGTTAATCAGAAAGCCGAGAAGGAAGGTTACTATAAAGAGTAAATCTGCGGCTTTAAAATCATGCCCCCAGAGAAGAGGCGTGTGTACAAGGGTTTATACGACTACTCCCAAGAAGCCGAACTCGGCATTGAGGAAAGTTGCACGTGTCAGATTGACATCAGGATTTGAAGTAACTTCGTATATACCCGGCGAAGGACATAACCTGCAGGAGCACTCATTAGTATATCTCCGGGGCGGAAGAGTAAAGGATTTGCCGGGTGTCAGGTACCATATCATTCGCGGTACTGCAGACACTCAGGGAGTTGAAGGCAGAAAACAGGGCAGGTCAAAGTATGGTACCAAGAAACCAAAGAAAACTGCATAGACTTAATTCAGTGGATTACGAGTAAGAAGATATGAGAAAAAGAAGAGCAGAAAAGAGACGTTTGGATGTTGACCCTAAATACAACGATGTGGTTGTATCGAGGCTTGTGAACAATATAATGTATCAAGGCAAAAAAAGCACAGCCCGCAAAGCGGTTTATGCGGCATTTGATACAATAGCACAGAGGACTAAAGCCGACCCTATAGAAGTGTTCCGCAAGGCACTCTCAAATGTAGCACCTGTGCTTGAAGTTAAATCCAGAAGAGTTGGCGGTGCTACTTATCAGGTTCCAACCGAGGTTCGCGAAGACAGAAGAATTGCTCTCGCTCTCAGATGGATTAAACAATACGCAAAGGCACGCAGGGATAAATCAATGGCGCTGAGATTAGCCGCCGAGTTGATTGCCGCTGCAAATAACGAAGGTGCCGCTGTTAAGAAAAAAGATGATGTACATAAAATGGCAGAAGCCAATAAAGCTTTTGCACATTTCAAATGGTAATTATTGAATCGTTCTTTGTCAACTGAAATTTCCTTGGTGAGGAATTATGCCAAAGGTAAAAGAAATATCGAAACTGAGAAACATTGGCATAATGGCTCACATAGACGCCGGTAAAACCACAACTACGGAAAGAATTTTATATTATACCGGCTATTTACATAGAATAGGAGAAGTTGATGACGGCAATGCCTTCATGGACTATATGGAGCAGGAAAAGGAAAGAGGCATAACAATAACTGCCGCTGCCACTACCTGCTTCTGGAAGGATTATCAAATAAATATTATTGATACTCCTGGACATGTGGACTTTACAGCCGAAGTTCAACGCTCACTAAGAGTTCTCGACGGAGCAATTGCTCTGTTCTGCGGTGTCGGAGGTGTCGAACCTCAATCGGAAACGGTATGGCATCAGGCAGAAATGTACAATGTGCCGAGAATTGCTTTTGTAAATAAAATGGACAGGCTCGGAGCAAACTTTGAAAATGTCCTCGAGATGATGGTTTCGAGATTGAAAACCAATCCTGTTGCGATTCAGATTCCTATAGGTTCTGAAGATAACTTTGAAGGTGTAATTGACCTTATTAAAATGAAGGCAATTTACTTCGATATAGAAACCCAAGGTTTGAATTATGAAGAATCCGCTATACCTGATGATTATCTGGTAGCAGCAGAAAACTTCAGAGCTGAGATGCTCGAATCGGTTGCAGAAACCGACGACGAACTTCTTGGCAAATACCTTGAAGGAGAATCGCTAACAGAAAACGAAATCAAAAAAGGCTTGAGAAAAGGCACTTTAGAGTTAAGGTTTGTTCCCGTCCTTTGCGGCTCATCTTTAAAAAATATTGGCGTTCAGCCATTGCTTGATGCCGTGATTGATTACATGCCGTCTCCTGATAATATCAAACAATATCAGGGATTTGATGTGAAAGACCACGAAAAACTTCTAAGCAGGAAACCTTTAGATGATGAACCCTTTTCCGGACTGGCTTTTAAGATATTAACCGACCAGTTTGTGGGAAAGTTAACTTTTGTAAGGATTTATTCGGGCGCTGTTAAAATCGGAAATTCAGTTCTCAATTCCTATGTAGGAAAGCAGGAAAAAATAAACAAAATCCTCATTTTACATGCGAACAAGAGAGATGAAGTTCAGGAAGCAGCAGCAGGAGAAATCGTAGCTATACCCGGTTTGAGATTTACTAAAACCGGTGATACGCTTTGCGATATTAAACACCCGATAGCTTATGAACAGATTCATTTCTCCGAACCGGTCATAAATCAAGCAATTGAAGTCAAAACTTTAGCCGACCAGGATAAACTCCTGCAATCGCTCGAAAAGCTTGTTGATGAAGACCCGACTTTTAAGTTCAAACTCGATGAAGAAAGCGGACAAATAATCATCAGCGGTGTTGGGGAACTTCACCTCGAAATCATCGTTGACCGATTGCTCAGGGAGTTCAATATTCCTGCAAAAGTCGGAAAACCACAAGTAGCTTACAGAGAAACCATTGCTTGTCCAATAAGGCAGGAAGCTGTCTTTGATAAGCCAATCGGAGGTAAGGCTCAATACGGAAATGTTATTATCGAGATGCATCAGGCACAGAGAGGCAAGGGTATTGTCATTAATAATAATATAAAGGATGACAAAATTCCAAAACAATACCACAATGCAATAAAAAAAGGTATTGGAGAAGCACTGCAAGTCGGAATGAACGGGTATCCCGTCATTGATATTGAAGTTAATATTGCCGGAGGTTCCTATAATCAGGAAAATGCAACTGAACTCGCTTACCGGATTGCCGCTTCGATTGCAGTTAAAGACGGTCTGAGAAATTCAGGTACAATATTACTTGAACCTTTGTTTGAAGTCGAGGTGGTTTCACCCGAAGATTATGTAGGCGATATAATAGCAGACCTGAATGCAAGAAGGGGAAGAGTCGAAGGTATCAACCAAAGAGGTGCCATGCAGGTAATCAAAGGAGCTGCACCGCTATCCGAAATGTTCGGATACGTAACAAAGTTGAGGTCGCTAAGCCAGGGAAGAGCAGTTTACACGATGACATATTCGCACTATGAACCTGCGATTATAAAAAATGGAAATTACTTTTAAAATAGATTGTAATAAGTGTTTTTAAAGAAAATTAATTAAATAATTATTATTCATAAAATTAATAAAGGAGCAATTCAAAATGGCAAAAGAAAAATTTGATCGCTCTAAACCACATGTTAATATTGGCACAATTGGCCATGTCGACCACGGCAAGACCACATTAACTGCCGCTATAACAATGGCGCTGTCAAAAAGAGGCACGAATACTGCAATACGCACTTTCGACTCGATTGATAATGCACCCGAAGAGAGAGCACGTGGAATCACGATTGCAACGGCACACGTAGAGTATGAAACGGCAAATCGTCACTATGCACACGTTGACTGTCCGGGACACGCTGATTATATTAAGAATATGATTACCGGTGCCGCTCAGATGGATGGAGCTATCGTCGTTTGTGCCGCAGATGACGGCCCCATGCCTCAGACAAGAGAGCATATACTTTTAGCTCGCCAGGTCGGTGTGCCTAGAATAGTTGTATTCATGAACAAAGTTGATATAGCCGATCCCG
>JAKAKE010000202.1 GCA_021824625.1 Bacteroidota bacterium
TTCCGATCTAAGGAGAGCCATGCTTTGCCTGATGATACGACATGATTGCAAATTGAAATTATTTCATCATCGCTCTTTTTCATCTTATCCCTAAAACATACAACGGGTAAAGGTGTGCTGTTCACTATTTCCCAACCTGATTTGATGAGCAATTCACGTAGAAGATTCCCCATATTAATCTGGTGATTCACAGCCTGGCGATAACCCTCCCAGCCTGCTGCAGCAAGGTTCATAAATACTTTCAGCCCTATGAATCGCCGGGACCATTGGATTGAATGTGAGTATGGGTCGTCAACCGCCAATCCGGCACTGTCAGTCGGCATGTAATTAGTCATAATGTTAAATGTATTGTGTAGAATTTTCTTGTGTCGCGTAAGAAAGATTCCTGCACCCATCGGCGCATTCATCCATTTGTGTGCATCGAATGTAGTAGAATCGCTCTTTTCGATACCGGTATAATACTTCATCATTTCTTTAACGAAAATCAAAGCACCGCCATAAGCCGCATCAACATGAAACCACATTTTTTCTCTGTCTGCAATTTCACTCAATCTGTCAATCCGGTCTATTGTTCCTGCTCCTGTTGTTCCTGCCGTAGCAGTGAGAAACATAGGTTGGCAGCCGTTTTTTCTATCAATATTAATCTGCTCTTGAAGTGCTTCAATATCTATTTTCAATTCATCAGCGACAGGTATTATGCGAATTGCATCCGAGCCAAGCCCGGAAACCCGTGCCGCCCTTATGAATGAGTGATGGCTCTGCTCTGTCATATATAAAACCGGTTTGCTTTTAATCGAACAAATCCCTTTATCGGGATACTCAGGATAAAAATGAGTCAATGCACAAAGAATTGACGTTATATTTGCTTCGGCTCCGCCTGTTGTGAATGTGCCGTCTGCTGAACCGGAGTCATAACCGAAACGGCATGCTATTTCATTTATAAGATAATTTTCAACTTCACAGCCGAAAGGATTGTGGCTCCATGCGGCAAGCTGAGAGTTGAATGCCGCGGCGAGTGCATCGGCGGCTATTCCCATTGGAGTTGTACGTGGATTGAACAAACCATAATACATTGGATGAGTTGTATGCACCTGGTACTTTGTCATTCCTTCGACAGTTCTTTCAATAATTACATCCGGTTCGTTTGGCACATCAAAACCGATACTTCTTACATAAGACTGAATCTCATCGAGGTTCAGCTTTGGTGCAACAGGTAGTTTGTCCAGGTTCCGATAATATGAGTCTATTTTATTTATTATTTTTTCTAATATTTCTTTTCGTTTATCATGTCCCAAATCAAGATTAAAACCTATCATAGAAAATTTAAGAAATGTGAATAATAATTTTTATAAAATTAAGGATTTATATTATACATTCTTCGTGTTCTTAGCGGCCACTTCGCGAACTTTGCGAGAACCAAAAGAGTCCCTTCGATAAACTTAGAGGAGAGGAAGAAATCATCAACATCACATTAATCATACAAATCGCAGTTCGGCCAATCTTGGTGGACTTTGTGGTTATATTAGTATAGATGCGGGTTTCCGGCTATGGATTCTGAAATAAATTCAGAATGACTTTATTGTCGCAATTAAACACCCAACACTTAACTCTCAAAACTTAATATAAATATCCTTCATTAATAATTAGTAATTAGTAATTAGTAATTAGTAATTAATTTTCTTCGGTCTTCCTCGTTTCTTACCCGATAGTTTTGGAATAAGCAATGGCTTCGATTCTGCTGCCGGAAATAAATCGCTGATAGAATTTATTACAGGTGTCTTTTTCCTTTCCAATACCTTAGAAATAAGTAAATCGGCAGTTTGCTCAACCACCCAGTTGAAATTTTCTTCATGTAAAAATTCCAGCTCAGCATTTGCCGTGGGATTGAACATCTCGACTGCGAAAGCCTCACCGTCTCTGACAGCAAATTCAATTACATTGAAATCGAGGTTAAGTGCCGTGCAAATTTTCAGGCTTTGTTCTTTGAGTATTGATTCCATTTCTTTATTGATTTTCCACTCACCCGAGATATACCTCTGGTTGTGCGGTTTATCGGGATTGTAGAACATCACCCTGCATTGGTTTTTGCCGATACAATAGCATCTATAATATTCATCATATTCGATACACTCTTGCAAAAGCATGTGCCGGTTGCCTGTCAGGTCGTAAGCAGAGAAAAACTCCTGTGAATTATAAACCTTGAAAATGCTTTGGAAAGCGTTCTGATGATTCGGCTTGATGTAAGCAGGAAATCCGGCATAATAGAATACCGAGTCCCAATCAATCGGGTATTCCAGGTTCCTCAAAGTTTCGGAATTTGTGCCGGGGGGATGTTCCTTACTCGGCAGAACAGCCGTTTTCGGGACTTTTATACCTAATGAAGTTATAAGTGATGCAAGAAAAAACTTATCATCAATACAATCCCTGAAAGGTGAATTAATGACATTAACACCCCGCAAAGAAGCAAGCTTAAGCATTGAAAGATAGAACGGCACTTCGTTTGATACATGGTCAAATATAACGTTGTACTTAATTACATCATCAATACATAAGGCTCCGATTTTGAGTAATTCAGCAGTTACGTTTGGTATTTTCTTTTTATTGATTGTTTCAATCACAGACTGAGAGAAGCTTTGCCCGATACCGAACAGGAATCCGATTTTTTTCATAATTACTCCGTTGAAATACACAGGATTTAATTGATTTTACAATTATTACAGAAATAATAAAAAATATGAACTAAAACAAATATTATTAATAAATTTGAGAAATAATTTGTAAATTTTCTTAGTTGTAAGTTAAAAATCAGTATTTGTTAATAAAATTCGGAATATCATTATTAAATAAAATATGTCTAAAATTACTATTACCACTTGCGGAATCGTCGGTTACGGAAAGTTAGGCTCTATCCTTGCAGAAGCTGTATCAAAAAAAAATAGGCTTTTATGGATAATTGATAATAATAAAAAACAAAGAGAATTAATATATAAAAAATTCTATAAAAGAATAAGTATTTACTATAAAATCTCGAATACAATATCAATCCCCGATATAATAATTATTTCGGCAAATGATTCTCATATCGAATATGTCGCAAAAAATCTATCAATTGTTTTTGAAAACAAACTAAAAGATGTCTGGGTGGTTCATTGTTCCGGCGTTTTGCCTGTATCGGTATTGTCATCCTGTGAAAAGCTGGGAGCAAAAACTGCTTGTATTCATCCATTCCAGACGTTTTATTATCCCGAAATAAGCGTTTTGAAAAACATTGGCTGGAGCATCGAAACCAATCACAATCCCCAATTATTACAATCTTTCATAACCCAACTTGGTGGAAAGCCTGTATTATTACCATACGGAAACAAACAAATAAAAGTCCTTCACCACTTGTCTGCCGTGTTTGCATCTAATTTTCTGAGTACTGTTCTTGCAGGTGCAGGTTCTCTCGAAGAGATGTCGGGAATGAACCGGAAAGATTTTCTTCCTCAAATAATTGATACAACAATCAGAAATAATTTCAAATCCCTTTCAAAATCTGAAAAAATTCCACTGACGGGTCCAATTGCACGTGCTGATGTAATTACAATAAAAACCCATCTCAAGTCACTTAGCAATCACAGAACTTTACGTAATACATATATTTACCTCAGTCTTGCCACACTCGAAACGGCAAAGCATTACAGAATCATCAACAAACAAAAGTTTGCAGAAATAAAAGAAATTTTATTAAGTTCGCTTAAAGATTAATTATTGGGTTTGATATTGATGTTTTCATTTTTGTAGATTGCAGCATACTTTTCCTTTATCAGGGCAAAAGATTTATGTCGGGCATTAATTTTTATTATAAACAATTTTAAATTTTTATTCATCTTTCGGAGGTTTCATGAAACGTTTAACATTACTTTTTACAATCATTCTGGCATTTATTCTGTATAGCTGCGGAGAAAAAGCCAACGAGATGAAAGAAGCATTCAAATCAATGGAAAAAATTGCCGAAGCTGGCAAGAATATGGAAGCGGAAACAAAACTCGCAGATGTCCGCAAAAAGGAAAGAATCAGCCGGGGAGACACTCTTGCCATGCCTTATCAGGAACTTCAAAAATTCCTTCCCGCATCAATCAGCGGCTATAAGGCAGAAGAAGCCGAAGGCACCTCCTTCAATATGCCGCCAATGTCCTACTCACAGGCAAGTTGTAAATATGTTGCTCCGGGGACAGACGGAGGTGAGAATTATGTTACAGTAACAATTCTCGATTACAACCAGGCAGGCGATATGTATGTTGGCTTGACTGCTCTCTGGCAGATGGGTTTTGCCAGCGAAACAAAGGATAGAAAGGAAATGACTTTCAACACCGGGTATGATAATGTTTCAGGATATGAAGTCCTCGATAAAAACAATAAAAGAGCTACAGTCAATTACGGAATTGCCTGGAGATTTTTTCTTACGGTTGAAGCAAGCAACCAGACAAGCACCGATTTCGTGAAAAGTGTAGCAAATACGATTGATATAAAGAAACTTTCGGGTATGTAATTATTTATTAACTTTTATAAGGGACTCAATATGGCAGATGAAGTAACCACAACAGCACAGGGTTTCGACCCTCAGGACATCGAGCAGAACAAGACAATGGCTATTCTTGCATATATTATCTGGCTTGTGCCGCTAATTGCCGCAAATCAATCTAAGTTTGCACGTTATCATACAAACCAGGGTATATTGTTATCTATTTGTGTTGTTGCTTTATGGATTGTTATCAGTATTATTACTGCGATTTTACCTTGGTCTTTATTATTAACTTTTGCAGTTATATTCTCAATATTATGGATAGCGGTCTGGATATTTTATATAGTGTGTATAATTATGGGAATCATGGCAGCTTCAAAAGGCGAAGCTAAGCCTCTACCTGTGATTGGTAATCTATTCACAATTTTGAAATAGTTTTTTCTCCCGCTCCCCCTCGAACAAGAGGGGGTTAGGGGGTGTGTAAATATCAATTACAACCCTTCGGCTACGTTCAGGCCGACATGATTATGAATGGTGGATTTGTTAAGAGCCACCTGGCGGACTCGAACCGTCGACCTGCTGATTACAAATCAGCTGCTCTACCAGCTGAGCTAAGGTGGCTTTCAAAAGATTACAAAAATACGAAATTTTTTCTTTTCCAACAATTTTCAATTGTGTTACGAACTTTGCGGCTTCTTAGCAAACTTTGCGTAAAAAAAATGAATTGATGTGGATTTTGGCTATGGATTCCGTGTCAAGCACGGAATGACAAGGAAATCACAATTCAACACTAAACACCCAACACTTAAAATTTCTAAATGATTGATGATTTCGATATTTCCGTCATGTCGGGAAGTTCTGCAAGGTCTCTTTTGATTACGACAAGCGTTTTGTCATCATTGTAAAGAGATTCGGCAGTGTATTTCTGCACATCTTCGATAATCAAAAGGGCAATGTTTTCTGATGTTTCGTTATGGTGCTTCCTGATTAATTCCTGAAGCCTTTCCTCTCCGAACATTATCCCGTTTCCGTCCTGGCTTTCTGTTATGCCATCCGTATATAATACCAGCACATCACCCGGATGCATGCGAATGTTTTCGACGCCGAAGCTTTGATGTTCGGTTAAGCCAAGCATGGCTCCGGTGGCTTCAAGAAACATGAAACTATTGTTCCCTGGCCTGTAATGTATGGGTGAGCAATGTCCGGCATTAGCATAAAGAAGAAGCCTGTTCGAGACATTTGTCAATTCGCAGTAAAACAGGGTAACAAACCGCTCATAGACAAATGTTTCCCAGATGAGTGTATTCAGGCGTGAAAAAAGGTGTGAAATTTTTGTCGCAAATCGAATTCCCATCCTTATTGCACCGGATACGAACAAAGCCTGGATAGCGGCGGGCAAACCCTTGCTGGAGGCATCGGCTATTACAATGCCGAGATTCTCCTCGCCCTCATAAATATTTTTCAGGTAGTCAAAGTAATCGCCTCCAACCTCGCTGTCGGGTGTGCAAATACCGTATATGTCATAATCTAAGAATCGAATCTTATGCTCGGGTAAAAGGTTTCTCTGAATTTCCGATGCCTTGAGCAAGTCCCGTCGAATCTTCTTTTCGACCGACTGCCCCGATATACCGCGAATGGCAATGGTTGCTATGCCGCTGATGATGTTCAAAGTCTCATAAAAGCTCTTGAGCATTTCCGGTGCATTGAAACCCAGGGCATATTTATAATATTTCCCGCCTTTGAGCCTGATGAGCTCACCGACACCTGTTAAGGAATATGAATAAATCCCTTTCATTTTCAGAAGTTCATCAGATTCATGATGAAGTATTGTTCTTTGTTTCGGTAATTTATTCAGCACCGGCTGGTCCTCGATTGACAGGGAATAGTCTTTGGGAATTTTATCAACATCCCCGAATTGGTAACTTAGATTGTATGAATAATCCTGGGGATTAAGTTCCCAGATTCTGCCCCCTATTATTCCAAATTCTTTGTGATTGACAACATCTTTAACAAGCGATTTCAATAAACTCAACTCACTCTTGAAATTGTGAGAAGTCAGTTTTTCAAGAAATTTGTAAGTGTTTCTTTGACTTAAATAATTTTGCTGCATAATTCCTGTTGTTTCAATGTATGTAATGATACTTAAAACAATATCATTTAAAACTGTTTTTAATTAACTGAATTCCTTTATCTAAAATATAATTAAAATCTATACAATTTTTTATTTGTCTTAATAATAATTCTTCTGCCTTATCATATAATATTATATTATCGTCATACATCTCTGAAAACTTGTAATATACTTCTGTCTTAAGCATAATTGAAGTAAAATCTTTAATAAATGAAAATGTATTTGGTTTGATTATAAATTTCCCTTTCTCCCTGTTACAAAATGGATTATGTAAATCCATTCTTCTTTCGGTATTCATAACAAAGCAGATAATGTCATCATCATCAAAATCGGCATCAGATAACGCAATAAAATATTTACCCTTGGTTCCATCCAGGTTTGTTGCTTTTTTGTCAAGGAAGGTTTGTCCTTTATTATATCCTGCCATCAACTTTTAATTCTTTTTGCAAAGTAAAAAATTCTCTTAAATTGTCTATATCTATAGAAGAATCCTTATCTAATGCAAGCTCATAATCAATTAACTGGAACATTCCTTTAGTGTTTTTTGTTTTATCCCATGGTAAATTTTTAAAATGAGAAGCCTCAATCATAACATTAGCATCAGCTTCTTTAAATATTTCTGCAACTTGTTTAAGCATTTCTTTTTCATAAAATGAGAAACAATCTAAATCAATTTTTCGATTTTTAAGATTAATTGTATAAACTGGATTTGAAAACTCTTCATTTCCCTTCCCTTTAATAAATTGCATTTCCTTATTATAAAATTCAGGCAATTCATTATTTGAAATTTTCAAATACAATTCTTTAGGAACTGGTCCAAAAGGGTAGGTATAGTAATCAAGACATGTAACACTTAAACCGTGCTTCCCGAAATACATAAAATCAAGAAAATACAATAGCTTGAACAGTTTTGTCAAACGAACATTTTTTGTATTTTTTAAAAAATACTTTATAGCATTGAGAATTTTTTGGTCTGTTATTCTTTCCATGATTCTTTTTTTGATGAATAACTTTCATTAATGGAAACGAAAATAGCACTACAATTATTTTGAAAAATTTTCATACTACGAATTAAAACAACTTAATTTTAATAAAAAAGCCGGTTAATCTTGATTAGAAAATTACCGGCTTATTAAAAAATTTATATTATTCTTACTTTGAAATTAAACCTGCTTTTACTAATGCCGATTGAATCTTCTTCTTATTTTCGGGCGTTACCGGCAGCAATGGGAGCCTTATTGAATCTTTAATCATCTTCATAAGCACCATAGCACATTTTGCAGGAGCAGGATTTGGCTCAATGAAATTCAACTCCATCAATTCAAATAAATCATAATGAATCTTCTTAGCTTCTGCAAATTTGCCGGCTAAGGCATAACGAACCATATCGCCGAATTTCTTAGGTGCATAATTTGAAATAACCGAGACTATACCTTTTCCTCCTGCCGCAATAACAGGTAAGGTTAAAGAATCATCTCCCGACAATAACGAAAAATGCTTAGGTGAATTTTTAATAATATCCATCATTTGGACTAAATTTCCTGAGGCTTCCTTTGTAGCAACAACATTTGGGCATGCATTCGCAACCGCAAGCTGAGTCTCTGCCAGCATGTTAACACCTGTTCTGCCCGGAATATTATAAATAATAATCGGGAAATTCGACACTGCTGAAGCAACTAACCTGAAATGTTCGAATAATGAACGCTGTGACGGTTTTATATAATATGGTACGACAACAAGAGCCGCACTGGCACCATGCTCACGGGCATAAATTGTTAAATTCAATGTCTCTTCTGTTTCATAAGTTCCGGTTGCCGCAATAATAGGAATCCTTCCTTTGGCATATTCAACAGCTTCCTTATAAATACCCATTTTGTCTTTAAGAGTTAAGGTTGCACTCTCTCCGGTTGTGCCGCATACGACAATTCCTTCTACCTTGCTTTTAATCTGGAAGTCAATCAGCTTCTCCAGCGTCTTGAAATCAACAGAGCCGTCTGTCTTAAATGGTGTGACCAATGCTGTGATTGTGCCACTCGCAGTAAAATTTTTCATATTAAACTCCTGATAATTTTTTCCTCTGTTATTATTTTCTGATAATCAATTGTTTCAGTTTTTTTAACATTATTTATTTTATTTCAAATACATAGAAAAAATTGTACCAAATTTATAATTTTCTATAAATAGAGCCATATTTCGTTAATTCACTCTCAATTATGTCAATTTTGAATCTATCCATAACTCCAATTTCAAAATCTTTATATTTATTAATGGTTTCAATGAATTTATTCCTTTCGAATTTCTTTATTCTTAATAAAGTTATATGCGGTGTGAATGCTCTGTTTTCAGGCTGGAATCCCCAGGAAATCAATACATTTTCAATTTGTTTTTGTATATTTATAACCAAATCACCCTCATTTTGCACTTTTGCATATAATACCTTAGGGAAATCAGGCTTAGGCAAAGCAGACAATCCTTTGATTATAAGTTTTGAATCATAATTTATCAAAAAATCTTTTAGTGAATTAATGATTTCGGCAATACTTCCCGCTTCAACATCTCCAAGAAATTGATAGGTGAAATGAAGATTGTTCATTCCTACCCATTTCCCGCTGCAATTGTGTTCGAAATCATTCCGAATTGATTTATATTTTGATTCAAACAATGAATTATTAATGAAGGTTCCGATGAAAAGCCTTTTAGTTTCCATTATCAATAGCAATAAATAAAACAAAATAAATGCAAATATATCATTTTATAAATATCATTTACAATGACAAACATAGGCCATCGTAAATTCCATTTTCTTTTTTCAAAATTTTGAGGAGTTTTTTATGGCAAATCCGTAATGGGTAATTGATTTATTCGGCTCGATTGACAGCATGGACTCAGATAAATTCGCATCATTTCTTTCTTATGACTGCGAGTTTACATTCGGCAATGCCGACAGCGTTATAGGCAAAGAAAATGTTAAAGCGGCAGTCGAAGGATTTTTCAGCAGTATAAAGGCACTCAGCCATACTGATATCGAAAGTTTTATTGATGGAAATGTAACAATTTCAAGAGGCATAGTTACTTACACTCGTCATAACAACACAAAACTGACAGTTGATTATTGCAACATTTTCCGATTGAAAGGCGATAAAATAGAACGATATACCATTTATGTTGACATATCACAATTGTATGCTTGATGGAATAATCATTACTCTTTAATATAATAAAATTTAATCAACCTGCGGTTTCCATCGCAGGTTGAATAATAAATTGGATTTCATATAAAATTAAATGAGATGTTTACAATTTATAACAGGATGAATAATTTAGCTATTTTTTATTCAAAATTTTCAGAAATTCTTCTATTTCCATTTCCAAATCTTCTTTTATAATAGTTTTGATTAATCCTTTTGGAAGGTCTTTATTTTTATGAACAGGAACAGTTGTAACTCTTCCATCAGGATGTTTCATTCTGTGATGTAAGCCATTTATTCTTATGACAACGAAACCCATTCTTTCGAGGATTTTTATGAAATTTTTTCCTGATATAACAGGAGGGTTAGGCATAGACTTTTTTTGGAGAATTAGTTATTGGTATCCTAATTTCTCTATATCCAACGAAACGATTCAGGTTTTCGACAGGTGTTTCATCGAGGCAAATTTCTATAACTTCTTTTATGTTTTCGAGGGCTTCCTCTACAGTTTTTCCATAAGAATGACATCCTTTGAAAACTGGACAGCTAACTATATATACGTTATCCTCATCCTGTTCAATCAATATTGGCAGCGATAAATCAGTGCTTTTGAATTCGATTTTTTTTCTTAGTGTCTTCATATTTATTATATACGTAGTGAATTTTTTTATATTTTATTAATGCACCACCAAAACCTTCCTCAATCCCACACTTCCAATCTGCAGAAAATACATCCCACTCGCCAGCTCACTTGTTCTTATTTTCAAATTCTCATCTATGAAATTCTTATTTTCATAAACGACATTTCCATAATAATCGAAAAGCCGCACAAAATCAGGTTTCCGGACATCATCCTTGATATTGATTAAGAGAAAATCATCAGCGGGATTGGGATACAAATCTATAAAATCGTCATGCTTTTTATCATCAGCTACCCCTAAAAGAACAGAATCAACCCTGAAATATGCAGTACTATCCCCTTTGACTGCATTTGAATGAAAAATAATATAATTCTGTTGTATCCTGCTACATTCATTAGGAGAACAAAATTCAATTTCAAAACTCCATGAATCACTTGGCTGAAGAATCAAAGGATTGTCAGGATTTATTTCACGGTCAAATTTTTGTGTGAAAATGGAGTTTTCCGGTTTGTCATAGCTTGTAATTACTAATTCCTTCAGACCTACATTTCCTACTGTTATGCTCTTTGTTACAGGTTTATTTTGCCAAACATTTCCAAAATAAGCATCGCTGACATCAATGATTGGGTAACTGATACCTCTACCAAACAATTCTGCTATGCTGTCAGGATTATTAACTTTCTCAGTGTTACTGATAAAGGAAATAGTATCGGCATATTCTTTATCTTCCGAAGGAATAAACAAAACTTCACAAGAAAAAACTTCTCTTGGTTTAATTACTAAAGGATTAATCACATTTATATCATTAAAATACGGTATAAAATTTTTTATTTGTTTTGGACCTTTAAAACCAGTTACTATCAGTTCTGTAATTCCGAGATTCCAAATCAATATCGAGCAATTAGAAGTTGAGTTAACATCTCTGATACCATAATCATGATTAGTAACATCTATCCTTGGAGAACCTACAACAGCCCTGACCTCAATAAGAAAGTCATCATCACAATAGGTCTCGTAACCTATCGAGTCTGAAAAATCACCACTATATGTTGCAATAAAACGAACCTTGAATTTTATAGAATCACCTGCAGGTATGATAAGTGGTAAATTAATACCATAAATTTCAAAACCTGGTTCATAACCCTTTAATTTGATTCTTGTTATTGTGTCAGCAAAAGTTGCCTCATTGATAATCCAGCAATCTAATTCTTTTATTTCCCCATAAGAAAGGAGACCAAAATCAAGGTCAGGTCTAATAGCAATTTTAGACTTATAATAATAATTTTGAATTGTTGTATCATTCCCGGCACAATCTATGAAAGTTATTTTTATATAAGCGTCTTTTTTCAGGTTTTGAACATTTGCATACCATTTTGTTCTAAAATCTATTCCCGGCATGAATTCTTGATAAGAAAAATCATAATTAAAACTCTCCTTATGCAATATGATTGTGTCAAGCCTTGACCTCTCATAAGTGAGCGGCATGTCTTCAACATAAGCATCGTCATGTGTTCCACCGCAACATGCACAAAACCGGTAAACGGGATTCGGCGGCAATGTATCCATAGCAACACAAGTGATATGTTTTATCCCGAATATGCCAATAAATACAATCAAAAAAAAATAAATCTTTTTCATCTTCTTATTCCTATTTATAAGAGAATTTTATAATATATCCACAACTATTCACTATTCATTATTCACTGTTCATTGATTTCAATGCATAACCATAACCTTTTTCACTCCACCATTCCCAACCTTCAGGAAATACATACCGCTCGCAAGCCCGCTTGTCCTTATCTTTAAATTACTGTCCGATATATTTCTATTCTCATAAACAACATTTCCATAATAATCGAAAAGCCGCACAAAATCAGGTTTCCGGACATCATCATTGAATTTGATAGATAAATAATTATCAGCAGGATTGGGTGATAATTTTAATCCGTCATTGGTGAAATTTTCAATTACTCCATCTATAATCCCAAAGCCTGTCCAATTTGATGACACATCTGTCTCTGCATCGCTTACTGATACTAAATTAGCTATTGATTGCGATTCCTTACCGGCAACAAATTCTGCTTCAAATTCTAATGATTCACCTTGCCCAAGTTTTACAGGAAATGATATAAGATTCTTATTGAACCTGAATCCTTCTGTTCCCCATGTTGTGTCAGTAGAAATCTCATACCCGTTTGGTTTTACGAGCAAATCCGTTATCGTCAAAGTATCGCCATAGCGCCAGGTATATAACGATGGATTAGCAAACCTTACTATCTTTTTTACTGAATTTGAATAATCATTTAAAATTGATGAGCCAAAATCCATATCCGTAGTCTCAATTCTGGGTACTATTCCAATCCCTCTCAGAATCGTTTGAGTTGTACTTCCTGCAGAATTATCATATTCGATTATCAACTCATGAGGTCCCGGTACAATAGGATGGAACTTCACAGGCACATAGATGTAACTCGATTCTGATAATATAATGTTTGCTAGCATGAACCTGTTAAATTGAAATGCATTTCCGTTTATGTCGCTTTTTATTATTATGTCATATATTATTACCGGTTGTGAACTTCCATTCCAAAGCTTGATGACCTCATAACCGTTATCCGGGTCATAAGGACCTGCGGGGAAAGCCGCCCTGTCAATCCTCCTGCGTCCCCAGTCATATCCATTTGCGATCAGATCCGGCTTGAAGCCTCTTCCCCTGATGTCTCCAACACTGTCAACATTGTCGTTTTTAATCGAATTACTTATAAAAAACATCGAGTCTGTATATACAATAGTGTCTCTTGGCAAAAATCTGACTTCATACGTGAATACCTGGTTTGGTGCAAGTCTCAATGGATTTGAAGGGTCTATGACAAGGTCGGGTATGAATGTCGTAGGCTGTCTCGGTCCCGTGTATCCGGTTATTTCCAGCTCAATCGTTCCTATGTTTCTAATCTCTATTGAACCATTTGCTGAAGTATTAACAGGAACATCACAGAAATCATAATAAGAAACATCAATCATTGGAAAACCGACTTTGGCTTCCACTTTTGATTCAAATCTAAATCCATGGCAAGTATCTCCGACACCTATTGTATCAATAAATTCACCGTTTTCTGTTGCAATGAATCTTACAATTAATTTTATCGAATCAAGAGGCGGTATATTAACTGGCATATCGGGTGTTAATAATTCAAATCCTTTAGCAGAATTAGATTTTAAAGATATGTTATTAATGACAAGTGTCTCTGTAGATGAATTATTGACTATCCATGTTGACATATCTTTTGCTTCACCAATTGCAAGAACACCAAAATTAAGTTCAGGTCTGATTACAAGTTTTCTTGCGTAATAAATTAAAGTTATTGTTGTATCATTTCCTGCCTTGTCTGTGAATGTAATTACAGCTCTTGCATCATTATTCCTGTCAATTACCCAGGCATGCCATTTGGTTGATGCATCTTCACCCGGAATAAAATCTTCATAAGTGAACCTGAAATTATAGCTTTCCTGTGCATTATAGATAATTGAAGCAAGATTAGAACGGGAAGTATCCCGAGGCATATCTTCTACAAGTTCGCCACTTGTTTCACCACAGCATTGGCAGTAATTAAAAGTTGGTTTTGGAGCTAAAGTGTCAGCGTTCTCAAGGTTTTTGAATGCCGAACTGGTCACATATCCATAAGAAAGATTATCAGAAAAACCGTAAGCATAAGCTGTGATTGGGTTATCGGCTTTCAGCAAATATACTCCCTTGTCAGGCAGTCTGATGATTGCATAATAATAATTTTTATCATTAATATTTGCGATATTTTGAGCTCCCAATGTAAATGACAGACTTGAAACCTTCTCCCAATTAAGTACATTATCTACATATCTGCCTAACATCAGGTCGTCAGGTATAAGTGCTCCGGAACTTGACTGATAAACAACATTCACATAGTTGTCATCATAAATCTGACTGCTTATTTCAGGAGTACAGAAAATAATTTCCTTCTGGAATTGGTCAGTTGAAGTCAGATTCATCATAAACGGTTTGCCTGCAACACTATCATCCGATTCACTGCAATTATACTGAACAACATTAATCGGCTTATCTCCTGAGAAAACCATTGCTCGTGGCGAACCTACACCAACCCTTATTGTAAACCAGCCGGAATCCTCCATACCATCTACGGTTTTGAGAGTTACAAATGGGATAGTATCAAAATAAATAGTAGTTCCGTCATCCTTTGCGAAAATTTTTACAAAAGAATTCTTTTTCCTTGTATAAACAGGTGTGTACAGATATGTTTGTCCCCAGGTATTAGTCGGACTTTCCATTTCAGTAATGAAATTACATTCACTGCTGTTTACAGGAACATCTGCACAGTAGTTACTCGATATAACTGAAACAGGTTTTGATGCTCTGATTCTTGTTCCTGATAAATCTGAGTATTTCCCCTCTGTTGCTATCAATAAAATATCCCCTTTGTAAAGAGTAAATGTCTTTGTTTCTCCGGGCAGCATACCTCCTTTTGTTCTTGTTCCGGCAGTGCCTCCGAGTGTTACCCTTACCCTGTTATTATCATAAGGTGAAACTATAGAAGTATAACTTGGATGATACCGTGTTAAATTATCCGAATCGTCAGCCCAGGAAGAAACAATATAATCCTTTCCAAGTGCAGTGACAGGCATAGCAAGATAGCCTTCACCCTTGTTCTGGTATTGAGTAACAGCATAGCAAATAAAAGGCTGTTCAGCATAAACATGAACTCCGAAACCAGGATATGCTCCTTCTGTTTCCGGAGGAACAGTATCTGTTTTCCTGTAGCATTGCCCGAGATATGGAGTAAGTGTGAACTCTATCATTTTGTTTGGAATTGTGTTCTGTTGGCGGAGATAACCTTTGCCTAAAATATCAACTGTAACAGTTGTAGCAAAACTCGAAGTTATATAAAGCTTCAACTCATTTTTTCCACCGGCAGTTTCCGGTGCCGGATTAAATGTAAGCCAGAATTCTGTTCCGGCATTATTTAAGCTGAGTAATTCGGAGGCTTGTTCTTTAAAATCTGTAAGATTTAAATCTTTTCCTTCAATGGATAGAAAAGACAATACGATGAGTACAACCATAAAGGCTGTTCCGGTCAGTTTCGTTCTCATTTTTTAACCCTCGGTTAATTTGAAAATCTATATTATATTTTTATATTTTTCAAATTGGATGATGTTTTCAATGTAATAACAATAAAAATCGTAAAATGTTACAGTGAGATGTAAAAAAAAACATTATTTTTCCACAAAACAGATATTATTTTTATATATGGGTTTCATTAATTAATTTTTGGTTTACAATTATCACAATCACAAAAAACTTTAATTCGGGGTAATAAATGGAACTTTATGTTGACACGGCGAACATAGAACATATAAGGTATGCGGCAACTCTGGGATGTATAACGGGAGTAACTACAAATCCCTCGCTTCTGGCAAAAGAAGACCCGTCAATTGATGTCAGGCAGAGAATACTCGAAATATATGAACTAATCGGCGGCCATCTTTCCGTAGAAGTTATTTCGACTGTTACAAAAGGAATGCTCAGGGAAGCAGAAGAAATAATTTCATGGTTTCCACAAGCAACAATTAAAATTCCGATTATACCCGATGGATTATCTGCAGTAAAAGAATTATCAAAAAAAGGTATTCCAACAAACGTTACACTGATTTTCACGCCGACACAGGCATTGGCGGCTAACAATGCAGGGGCTACTTATGTTTCAATTTTCATGGGGCGCTTGGATGACATATCCCAAAACAGCAATGATGTTCTGAATGACATTTGCGAAATCTGGGATGTGCAGGAATGTGAATCGAAAATTATAGCGGCATCCATCCGCCACCCGCTTCATATAATCGAAGCGGCAAAAGCAGGTGCAGACATTGCAACAGTGCCATACAAAGTGCTGATGCAGTCGCTTAAAAATCCGCTGACAGATTCAGGATTGGAGCAGTTCCTCTCGGATTATGACAAAATGCAAACCGAAAAGCAGAAGATATTGAATATATAATTCACAATTCACAATTAATAATTAATAATTAAATTTTCAATATACAAGTCGTTGGTCAATAGTTATTTGTCGTTAGTTAATCTACCTCTTTAAATTTTCATTTCAAAAAGATAATTTTGGGATTAGTGATGAAACACACTATCTTCAAGTCTTGTTATTCTCTTGTCGTGCTGAGAAACAATCTCAAACTTTTCAGCAAGTTGCATTACCGAGAGTCTTAATTCACCAATTCCAAGATTTGTGTTTGCCTGCTGTTTCTCAAGTTTTTCAAAACCTGACTCAAGTTTAACAAGTCGCTGATTAGTAATTTTTTGCTCCTGAATCATTTCAGCGAGTAATTCAATTATTCTATTCTCATCTTTCATATAAAAACTCAGATATTTTATCTTAGTAACGAATTAATATAAAGAATAATTGCAGAAAAACAAAAATTTCTGTATTATTATTTTAATGAATAATTCAATTAATATTTTTGATTATTTTCTTTGTCAATCTGAATTTACTTCAGAATCCAATTATGATTTCACGCGGAGCCGCTGAGTCGCTAAGAAATTAAATCAATTTTTCACGAACATTTTCGTTTCGTTTCCGGCTTTTATATAGTACACACCGAAAGGAAATGATGATATATCAATACTAATTGATTCTCCTTTCGGAATGCCCTGCCATACTGTGTTTCCGAGTATATCGTATATTTTTATATTTTTATTTATTAATTCATCATTGTATTTTACATAAATGAAATCAGAAGATGGGTTAGGAGAGATTTGAAGCAAATTGTTTTGTGATATTTCTACATTTACATCATTAATACCAAAGTCTTCAAGTTTAGCACGATATATTCCACACCTAGTTCCGGCATATATATAATCATTACTTATAACAAATGATAGAACGTAATTATTAGTTAATCCAATATTCTTTGCAATCCAGATATGGCCGTAATCAGTCGACAAATATGCTCCTCCATTAGTCGCTGCGAAAATATTATTACCAATTATGGCAAATGAATGAACAATTGTATCAGTTAATCCATTATTCTTTTCAATCCATACTTCACCGTTATCCGAGGATAAATAAACTCCTGCACTAGTTCCTACAAAAATATTACTATTGTTTATTTTTAATGAATATACATTCTTATTAGTTAATCCTTTATTCTTTTCATTCCAGCTATTACCTTTGTCTGTGGATATATATACACCCCCTCCATAAATCCCGGCAAAAATAATATTGTCTTTTATAATTAACGAAAATACATTGGTATCATTTAATCCATTATTCTTCTCAATCCAGGTATTGCCATAATCTGTAGACAAATATATTCCTCCACTATATGTTCCGGCAAATATATTACTGTCTATTATAATTAATGAAAATACACTAGCCCGGGGTAATCCGTTATACTTATAAATCCATTTATTGCCATAATCAGTGGATAAATACACGCATCCATAACCCCCGGTAAAAATATTATTACCACTTGAGGCAAATGAAAATCCACCAGAATTAGATTTTCTGATCCAGTTATTGCCGTTGTCTGTGGATAAATAAATTCCTTCACTGGTGCCTCTGGATCCAGCGAAAATATTACTGTCAATTACTATGAATGTATGAACTCTAGTATTAGTTAATGTCCTATTTTTTGCAATCCAACTATCACCGTTATCAGTGGATAAATAAACACCATTATCAGTTCCTGTAAAAATATTATTTCCTATTAAAATGAATGAATTTATATAATTATCTATTAATCCTTTATTCTTTTGAATCCAGCTATCACCGTTATTTATGGATATATAAACTCCACTTCCCCTTGTTCCTGCATATATATTGTTGCCAATTATGGTTAATGAACTTACAAGTGTATTAGTTAATCCATTATTCTTCTTACTCCATGTATCACCGTTATCTGTAGATAAATAAATTCCTCCTTCGGTTCCTGCAAATATATTAGTACCGTTTATAGTGAAAGAACATACAGTAGTATCAGTCAAACCGTTATTCTTTTGAATCCAAGTATCACCATTATTTGTGGATATATATACACCTCCACCGTTTGTTCCGGCAAATATATTACTATCGTTTTTGGCTAATGAAAATATAATACTAGAAGATAGTCCATTATTCTTCTGAATCCATGTACTGCCGTTATCTGTGGATAAATATATACCTCCTTCTATAGTCCCTGCAAAAATATTTTTATCACTTATAATAAATGAATGTACCCTAATATTAGATAATTCATCATTCTTTATCCAGTTTTCGCCTTTATCAGAGGAAACAAATAAACCTGTCCCAGTTCCTGCAAATATAGTTTCATCATATACAGCTAAAGAAAATATATTATCAGAAGTTAATCCATTATTCTTTTGAATCCATGTATCACCGTTATCTGTTGATAAAAAGAAACCTCCATTTTCAGTTCCTGCATAAATAATATTATCGATTGTAGAAAAACAGAGTACAGGTAAAACATGCAATCCATTATTACAGGGTTCCCACTGAGAAAAGGAAATTTGAGTTAAAATTAACCAGAATAAAAGTAGAAATTTCTTCATAATGATTCTCCTTATGAATAAACTTTCAATTATTTGTCATATTTATTTTAGTAATGACACAAAAAAAGCTAAAAAGTTTCAATATAATTCAAAATTAATTTTCTAACTTTAATTTTTATATGGAAAATTCTCGATTTTGTGAGCAATCAGACTTTGAATTATTATTTTTTTTGCTCATATATATTCAAATGGTTTTTATTGCCCACAAAAGAAAATTAAAATCAGAATTCAATAATTAATATAAAATTATACTCATTGATTTTATTACAACTTACATAATCACAATTAACTACTCCGCTTTGGCACATCTATTGTCATATACATTTCGATTTATCTTTCGCCCATTGAAAAAATGGGGATTCAGGGGGATTTAAAAACTCCTATAAATAAGATAAGAAAATAATTGTTCAAGCGGATGAAATATAAAAAGTTACACAAAATAATCATAACAGCTTTCCTGATGCTGTTGTTGTCATCTGTTGTGCTTCAGGCTCAACAAACGGCACCGACAAATATCAGCATACCGAAGGTATCTCTTTCAGTTGATAAAACCGAAAGCGGGAATGACCTCGTGATGACATTGCAGATTCTGGCAATCATCACTGTTCTTGCTCTCGCTCCCTCGATACTCGTTATGATGACTTGTTTCACCCGGATAATTATTGTCTTCCATTTTCTCAAGCAGGCTATCGGAACGACTACAACACCTCCTGCACAGGTTTTGACCGGACTTGCACTGTTCCTTACTTTTTTTGTGATGCAGCCGGCATTGGATAAAGCAAACCGCGAAGGTATTCAGCCATATATGCGGGAAGAAATCACACAGCAACAGGCATTGGACAACGTCGTTCAGCCTTTCAGGGAGTTTATGCTCAAGCATACACGGGAGGAAGACCTTGGTTTGTTCATAAAGCTGAATGGCGGTGAAAAACCTAAAGATATGAACGAAGTTTCGACCTGGACAATCATTCCGGCATTTACAATCAGCGAGCTGAGAATAGCATTCCAGATTGGATTTTTACTTTTCGTTCCATTTCTTGTACTTGATATGATTATCGCCAGCACACTGATGTCTCTGGGTATGTTCCTGCTGCCGCCGCAGTTGATTTCTATGCCGATTAAGATACTGCTGTTCATACTTGTTGACGGCTGGTATCTTGTTATTGATTCTTTGATGAGAAGCATTATTACACCGTAATTAATTAACAATTAAAAATTCACAATTAACAATTGGGAAACAAGAAGAAGAAAATTGAAAATAGAAGATAGATAATAGAAAATTTTGAATGTTGAATTGAAAAGAGCTGATAAAGGGCTTTAGCCTTCTACTTATAGTCTAACGACTAAAAGCTAATTGTTAATTATTATTTGTGAAAGTGAATTGATTAAATTATGACAGACCAATTAGTATTACAGATTGTACGCGAAGCATTTTACTATGTGCTTATTGTCAGCGGACCGCTCCTGCTGGCATCCTTGATTGTCGGCTTGGTTATATCAA
>JAKAKE010000034.1 GCA_021824625.1 Bacteroidota bacterium
CAGACCGATAACTTCATAAATTATTTTTTCGTCAATCCCCTTATAAGGTATTCCCATTTAATCAGATTTTCTGGTACCAGTATAATAAAACAATATGGATAAATCAATTCTTATTTGCTTGCCCAGACTGAGTAATACAGCAATTAAATAAATGGTCTAATATTCTGTTAACAATCAGCTTATTACCAGTGAATTATGTGGGTACTTTTGTAGCCATGAAAATAACAATCAACAAAAAAGGCTTACCCTAAGAAAGAGTAAGCCCTTATAAATCGTTTTACCATACTCTATTGATTATCTACTACACTTTCAATTTGAGCCTGTATGGAATCCGGAACATTAGATAAAAAGTTATAGCCTGTTTGAGATTCAACATAATCAACACTCACCCTGAAAAGCTTCCAATCATCTGACTGGCTGACCTGTGTGTTATTATTCGGAATCTCGATCGTTATCACTCTTGTGGAAGAATTGACTCTGCTAAGATCATTATTGCCATCGGGCAGAACAAGAGCAACTTTCCAGGTATAAGCAGGTACCAAAACGTGTCCGTTATCTATTGTACCTTGTGAACCATATCCACCCGAATAGATATAAATTTCATCGCCAGACTGTACAAGCGTTCTTAAATAACTTTCAAATTTTGCCCAAGGGCCACGGTTATTATTAGGAGCCTGAGGAATCATATTTGTCATTAAGAAAGTAGCCGAATTGTCTGTAACTGTTATGGTGCGGTCTGCTGAAGGGCACATATGTCCGCGGTCATACCCGCTGCCGCTATAGCTGGTAGATTGAACCTGATACCAGCCTGCTGGAAGAGTTGTATCATTCCTAAAATCATTTTGCCGGGTTACACTTCCCAACCAAGCACTGCTTAAATGCCATGCTGTCCAGTTCGGAATACCGTTATCGCGGTTATAGGAGAGATCATACTGATATTTTTGCATTAAATAATTAGCCGGGTAAGATATATCATGAACTGCGCCTGTTGGATTACCCATAACAAGGTGTTCATCAGGAGGTGTGCCGCCACCACCTCCACTGCCGGAACCTTTAGAGATAGTAAAATCGTCAATGTTTATCCTGTTAGAACCACCGGATATCTTACGAATCTGGAACCTTACATTGCCGGTAATTGAGAGCGTAAAAGAAGCTGTTTGTAATGTGGCTGATGATGTTGAAACTGTACTTCCTGCCTGTGACCAGGTGCTTCCACTGTCGGTTGAATACCATAACTGCCAGGTGCTGCTGCCGTCAGATCCAAAGACTGCGTGCTGTACCGTAACAGTACTTGCACCTGACGGGTAATCAAACAGCATAGTAAGATTACCACTGTTCCTGATTCGAATGCTCTGCAAACCATTTTTTGCATCGCCTGAGAGTGTACCTGTTAAAGCATCATCTAGTGACCAGGTACCTGATGCAAAAGTCACATTACCAATGGAATAAGAACCTTTATAACCTCCTTCAAAATCTTCAAGAAAATCATTAGCTACGATAAGATTATCGTTTACAGTAAAATCGTCAAAGTTTATACGGTTAGCACCTCCACCTGCTTTCCGAATTTGGAACCTTACATTACCTGTAACATTCAAATTAAAAGCTGCAGATTGCAGAGTAGTTGAAGAAGTTGTTACATCACTGCCCGTTTGAGTCCAGGTAATGCCGCCATCTGTTGAATACCAGAGGCCCCATGTGCTGCTGCCGTCAGACCCAAACTTGGCGTGAAGCACTGTGACGGAGCTAGCCCCATTAACGCAATCGAATTTCATAGTAACAGTACCGGTATTACGAACCCTTACACTTTTAGATCCATTTTTTCTATCGCTGGACGATGTTCCAACCAATGCATCAGAAAGTGTCCAGGTACCCGACGTAAAATTTACATCCCCGGATGCATACGAAGTCTTGGTGCCTGTCTCAAAATCTTCAGTAAAAGTTACTTTGGACAAACTGTGCAACTGATCCGCATTGCTTCCAGAGGAGGGGGGCTGAGTTGGATAGTTACTGCAGGAAGAAAAAAACAAAAATAATAAAGGCAGGAATGCTAAAAGATAACGAGTGATTGAAGGTTTCATACCATCTCCTTTTTGATGTGGATAATCAGAACTATTAGATTAAAGAAAACAATAATTAAGCAAAACCTTCTCTCAATCGCATATAAATAATAAAACATTTTGGCAACAGATGCTACAAAAAAAATGCGAAGTAACAAAAAAATAATATAGCTCTCTTTAATTGCTTGAGACATTTAAAATTCATTTGGGAGATAATTTCTATACGAGCAAATCTTCTCCAAATGAGTCCTTCGGACGAACGAAGGAGTTCAACAGTTAACAAAAAATGATTTTAATTTCATTCACCGAAGCCGATGAATTTATAATAATACCTACTTCTTATCTCATCCATAGCTCTATACATTCTTTTCATAGACTCTCCCCTGTTGTCAAACAATGCAGCCTGATCGACATAAGCTTTGAAATTGCTGAACCTCACGCCGATCAGTCTGATACCTATTCTCCGGGTGTTGGCTTTCTAGAAAAATTTATAAAAGAGATACATCGCAGGATGCCGGCAATACTAACGCGCGATCAAGTGGAAGCTTTCTTTACTAATTCTGCCGAAAAAAAATCTTGATCTATGTATTCCCTATCCTGGCAATGATATGGCGATAAGCAGAACGAGGATTTGAGAGTGTGGGTTGTGGAAGGCAGAGATCCAGCTTCGGTTCGCTACACCGGGACAGGATGGATGGTCAATATTTGATTCCAGATTCTCTATGTTAGATTCCTGATATCGGATCCCAGATACCGGATAGTACAGCGGTCATCCGCCTTCCCCCGACTGAGTCGGGGTACGCCGAGACAAGGAGATCAAGCGTTTATAGTGCAGCGTATAGTAAATTACTCTACTCCCAATAAAATTGGGATTCGGAGGGTAAACTTCATTCATTAAAATATATTTCTCAACTTTCTTATCTAAAAGCCTGCCCGGCGTAGCCTTTGTACGGGAGGGTCTGAGATCCTCCCCTACATTTGCTTCATTCAATTCAGAAAATGTATTGAATTTAATAATGAAGGATATGTTTATCTTGTCTCAATCAGCTCATCGACAAGCTTCATTCAAAGACAGAAGAAGCCAGAAAATGTTTGACTAATAAGTCTCAATCAGCTCATCGACAAGCTTCATTCAAAGACAGAAGAAGCCAGAAAATGTTTGACTAATAAGTCTCAATCAGCTCATCGACAAGCTTCATTCAAAGGTGTGGGGAGTGCCGCACTCAAACGATTCATTAATGTCTCAATCAGCTCATCGACAAGCTTCATTCAAAGTCTACAGACTCCAAACCCAGAATTTTTCAGAAACCGTCTCAATCAGCTCATCGACAAGCTTCATTCAAAGAGATAATTGCTGAAATGGGTAAGAAGATCGCAAATGCGTCTCAATCAGCTCATCGACAAGCTTCATTCAAAGCTAAGGTCCTCCCCTGCCTTAGAACTTTTAAAAGTTAAAGTCTCAATCAGCTCATCGACAAGCTTCATTCAAAGAAATCCAAGAAAGTTTTTGAAGAACGACGGTTCAATCGTCTCAATCAGCTCATCGACAAGCTTCATTCAAAGGGAAGTTGGTGGCGAATCCTAAGCTATCTGCATGGATGTCTCAATCAGCTCATCGACAAGCTTCATTCAAAGGTAAGTTTTGAGGCAGTTACTTTTGCCAACAAAAGAGTCTCAATCAGCTCATCGACAAGCTTCATTCAAAGGGAGCTACTCATCCATTTTCTTGTGAGCCACACAAGGTCTCAATCAGCTCATCGACAAGCTTCATTCAAAGTAGATGGCTCTGGTGCAAATACTTGGGTAGCAGGGTCTCAATCAGCTCATCGACAAGCTTCATTCAAAGGCTGTTCTTCGGAAGAAAAAATCAAAATGGAGAAGTCTCAATCAGCTCATCGACAAGCTTCATTCAAAGGGAGGGCTGGGTTCGCTTGACTTGAATCTTGAGGTTTGTCTCAATCAGCTCATCGACAAGCTTCATTCAAAGTTTTATAGGGGACGTGTGGAATGGAACAGGTCCTGGTCTCAATCAGCTCATCGACAAGCTTCATTCAAAGTCACCATCCTGAAGTTTCAGGAGCTTCATCCTGTGTCTCAATCAGCTCATCGACAAGCTTCATTCAAAGACCATAGAACACAAGAGCAAGGAGACAGAAGATGGGTCTCAATCAGCTCATCGACAAGCTTCATTCAAAGCTTTTGAAACCGTAAACTGGAATGCTGGAAGTGTGTCTCAATCAGCTCATCGACAAGCTTCATTCAAAGATTAAAATAAAGGAAGTAAGATGAAAAAACTATTATTGTCTCAATCAGCTCATCGACAAGCTTCATTCAAAGTTCAATGGCAAAAGCTGATTCGGTTACATTTCAGTCTCAATCAGCTCATCGACAAGCTTCATTCAAAGATGATGAGTATCTTTTTGAGAGAAACTCACCTACAAAGTCTCAATCAGCTAGCCCTCCTACTCCCAATAAAATTGGGATTCGGAGGGTAAACTTCATTCAATTCAGAAAAGATGTCGCTATCGGGACTGCTGACCCGTTAGGTTATAAGTCTCAATCAGCCAGCCCTCCTACTCCCAATAAAATTGGGATTCGGAGGGTAAACTTCATTCAATTCAGAAAAGAGAAGATGGAAATTTTGGAGAAAAAGCTTATAAAAGTCTCAATCAGCCAGCTTCATTCAATTCAGAAAAGCAGTGACACCGGGAACACCAAAACATATCAAGGGTCTCAATCAGCCAGCTTCATTCAATTCAGAAAAGGATCACCCGCTTTAATATTATATCTCTCTCTAATGTCTCAATCAGCCAGCTTCATTCAATTCAGAAAAGATATGTGCAGGTAACTATCGAAAAAATAAAACAGCAGTCTCAATCAGCCAGCTTCATTCAATTCAGAAAAGCTATTATAAGAGTTTTCGCCGCCCACAAGCGGTTGCGTCTCAATCAGCCAGCTTCATTCAATTCAGAAAAGAGAGGTGAAGGCGTTGTTAAATGATCTCGCATCTCAGTCTCAATCAGCCAGCTTCATTCAATTCAGAAAAGAGATGGCGGCGCAGTATCAAATATTAAAGATGAAAGTCTCAATCAGCCAGCTTCATTCAATTCAGAAAAGGCAACATTTATCTTGAGCCTGCGGGCGATTATTACTGTCTCAATCAGCCAGCTTCATTCAATTCAGAAAAGACTGGGTAAACAATCTGCCGGAAGGAGAGAGAAAAGTCTCAATCAGCCAGCTTCATTCAATTCAGAAAAGTTACAGGTAAAGGTGACAAAACTGTTATAAAAAGGTCTCAATCAGCCAGCTTCATTCAATTCAGAAAAGTCATGTCATCTATCAATTTCCTGAAGAACTTAATCGTCTCAATCAGCCAGCTTCATTCAATTCAGAAAAGTTTCCACGAGAAATTCCCCACAGCAAAGGTTTTTTATGTCTCAATCAGCCAGCTTCATTCAATTCAGAAAAGGCAAGCGTGTGTTTTTTTGCGGAGTCGCCGTACGTCTCAATCAGCCAGCTTCATTCAATTCAGAAAAGTTGTGCTGACCAAGTTAATAAAGGAGCAATCGGAAAAATGTCTCAATCAGCCAGCTTCATTCAATTCAGAAAAGATGAAGGGGTGCACTGGATACCGATAAATGACGGTTTTGTCTCAATCAGCCAGCTTCATTCAATTCAGAAAAGAGGTATTTATCGGAGGCATGTTCAGGTCATTCACGTTCCGTCTCAATCAGCCAGCTTCATTCAATTCAGAAAAGTCTTTTACCTTACCGATAGAGAAGTTTTCTCTGAAGAGTCTCAATCAGCCAGCTTCATTCAATTCAGAAAAGTTAAAAATAAAGAAATCACTCAAACTCTCCTTCAATTTAGTCTCAATCAGCCAGCTTCATTCAATTCAGAAAAGAGTTGAAGTTGATTATGATGAGTATCTTGTTGAGAGAAGTCTCAATCAGCCAGCTTCATTCAATTCAGAAAAGACAACCCCCTCGTTGGATTTCTTTCCGCGGAAGAGGTCTCAATCAGCCAGCTTCATTCAATTCAGAAAAGTTTTTTCTAATAGCGAGTTACGGGATATTCTCGGGTTCGTCTCAATCAGCCAGCTTCATTCAATTCAGAAAAGAGAAGAGACGTGGCTCCTGCATGATTGTGTTGTGGAATGGTCTCAATCAGCCAGCTTCATTCAATTCAGAAAAGGTATATCAGTATCGGTATTTTTTCAAACGGTTCAAAGGTCTCAATCAGCCAGCTTCATTCAATTCAGAAAAGAAAAAGGAGGACGGTCATGAAAAAGATCGTTTTGTCTCAATCAGCCAGCTTCATTCAATTCAGAAAAGGATGCGATGTTTTACATCGTAGCCGAATCAGCGGAAGAGTCTCAATCAGCCAGCTTCATTCAATTCAGAAAAGAGGGTCCTGAAGCCGCCCTTATAAAGCAAAGCCACCGAGTCTCAATCAGCCAGCTTCATTCAATTCAGAAAAGATAAACCCAGAAGGATCTTTTGACCGCGTGGTTAATCTGTCTCAATCAGCCAGCTTCATTCAATTCAGAAAAGCAGTGGAAGGTTGCTTCTGGGAATGCATATGGATTTTGTCTCAATCAGCCAGCTTCATTCAATTCAGAAAAGGTACAACAGTAGGTGATCTATATATCCCGCGAAATCGTCTCAATCAGCCAGCTTCATTCAATTCAGAAAAGAAAAAATAATTACTTAAAGCTGCCAGTTAAGCAATTAGGTCTCAATCAGCCAGCTTCATTCAATTCAGAAAAGCAAATCAAATAAATGCTTCAGTAGCCGCAAATGGGTCTCAATCAGCCAGCTTCATTCAATTCAGAAAAGTTTTGTCATTTTTTGACAAAATCTCAAACAAATTGTCTCAATCAGCCAGCTTCATTCAATTCAGAAAAGATAAGTACGCAAACGAAGAAGTTAGGTCAAATTACGGATATGTCTCAATCAGCCAGCTTCATTCAATTCAGAAAAGTGTGAAGGCATTTAGTAGTGGGGCGAAGTCTCGGTCTCAATCAGCCAGCTTCATTCAATTCAGAAAAGCCCGATAACATGGTGGGAGTAGTAACCACCAAGGATGGCTGTCTCAATCAGCCAGCTTCATTCAATTCAGAAAAGTAATTGTAAAATAATAATAACCAAATATATTAAAATGTCTCAATCAGCCAGCTTCATTCAATTCAGAAAAGTATTTAGCCAACGCTGTTGGCTGCCTCGGATATCCGAGTCTCAATCAGCCAGCTTCATTCAATTCAGAAAAGTCATAATAACTCCATGAGGGGGCATCATATAGAGTCAGTCTCAATCAGCCAGCTTCATTCAATTCAGAAAAGATACTTTCTATAATATACTGCAACATAGTAAATTAAAACCTTCTTTGCACAGCTCAGCATTTTTTTATTTTATCCTTAGATTTTTTGAATGACAAACAAATTGTCAAAGAGCTTAACTAATTACAATATAATAAAATTCAGCTTTTCACACCTTGTGCTTTAACTTATCTTCACTAAGTCATTGAAATCAAATAGTATATAAACAAACACAGCTTTTTAATAATGAGGCGGCCGGATTAAAACACTCCGTAACCATCTGCTGCTAAAGTTTTCGTGAAGTCACCAATCCCAATCGCATTATTGTAACATTCGCTGTGCAGCGGATATATCCTGACATTTCCGCCTTTTTCAAGTAATCCGGAAAGAGCTTTTGAAACTTGATTTATCTTATCAGATGGCAGCCTGCATTCAAATACAGATTCCTGCACTCTTTCCCCCATTCCTTCAAGCAATCTTGATACTTTATACCTGGTTCTGTCATCTGAAATATCATAGGCTATTAAGAAAATCATATTTTATCTTGTCATCAAAGGTTGATAACTGGTCCCTTTTTCATTTAATATTTCAAGAAGAGATTCAGCTTTCAGGTAAATATAATTAAAATAAGTGTGCTTTTCATCTGTGCCGTCAAGACTAAATTTATTGTTAAGCCGCATTTCAAATTGTTCAAATAGTTTTTTTCTTGCATCCTGGTTCATCGAACAGGGAAATTTACTTTTTTCATTGAAAGTAAAATCAGAGAATTGAATTATTTTCCTATTAATCAAGTAAAGTACCAGCCTATCTGCAATAAATCTGAATTCTTCAACGATATCACTTGCAAGAGCGGGATACCTGCCGCGAGAAATATGGTAAAAACCAATTTCAGGATTTAACCCTACCACCTGCAATGCTGTAGAGACATGATTAAGCAGAAGCATATAGCCTGTTGAAAGCATAGCATTCACGGGATCGGGAGGGGGATGTTTTTTCCTGCCGTTAAATTTCCATTCCGGGGCAAGAAGTTTCTTATAAAATTCAAAGAAGACGGCAGACGATCTTCCTTCTATGCCGCGCAGCACATCTATGGAATCTGTCTTCAGTGCTATATCAACAAAATGTTTTAATTGTTCTGAATCTTCTTTTTGACCAAATCTTTCGATCGTTACTGCACTGTTATTTATTTTTGCCGAGACAATTTTTTTTGCAATTTCTAATTTAAACTCTTCGCTCTCACTTAGCTTTAGCTGCTTAAGCCATATATTATAATTTCTTGGTTCAACCAGCACAGTCAAATAAAGTTTGCCGTTCTGATGTGCAAAATATGAGGGGATGTTATTCTGCTTCAGCTTTATAACAACAGGGAAAGATATTCTCGGATTTCCTACAAACAAAACTGAATGGATCTGAGAAAATGGAATTCTTTTTTCAATCGCGTCTGAACGGGTTCCCTCTTCTTCTTTTGCAATACATAGTGCATCACCTTCGTATCTTACTTTTGTTAAATAGCCGTTGATATAAATAGGATATTTTTCCCTTTCATTTTTTGTATCGTACAATCTTTCAATTTTAACGGGCTTTCCCCTCGTAACAGCATCAACAGGTTTAATCTCATCGGCGTCTATGTGTATTATCCAATTTTTTTTAAGAGCATCTTTATCAATTTGAGCAGGTGCTGCTGCAGTACTTTCCTGCACTTCATTATTTTCAGTTTCTTCAGATTTACTAAACATCAGCCCCAGGTACTGAAACCCGTGGTCAAACGATGTGACGAGCGTTTTATTTTTATTCAGTTCAAGATGGAGCTTGTTCAATGATTCTTCAGCTTCTTTAAGAGCATTTTCGGTTTCCTGTTTTGAACGGCATAAGATCAGGCAGTCATCTGCATATCTTATTAGTTTAAAATCAGTGCCGAGAATTTCATCAAACTCATCAAGATAAAGATTTGCAAGCACAGGGGAAAATACTGCACCCTGCGGAAGTCCCCTGTCTCTTATAACTACTCTTCCATCAAAATAAACCGGCTGAGAGACCCATTGTTTTAATAAAGGCAGAACAGGGTCGTCATAAAAAAGAATGTCGAGCTTTTCAAAAAGAATATCCCAGTCAACATTATCAAAGAAAGCTTCGATATCGCATTTAACAGCACATCTCAGTCCTTCTTTTTTAGCTTTATTGATAGCCGCCGAAGCGCTTATTCTTGATAAACCTTTTCGATAAGCAAAAGCGCTATCTTCGAGCAGCTTATCAATTGAGGGTGCAATAACATCACAAACTGCTTTTTGAATTAACCTGTCTTTGAAGTCCGGCACAGCAAGCGCTCTTTTTTTACCATCGCTTTTAGGAATTAAATAACCTTTAAGATGATCGGGTCTATACCCGGCAAACTTCATCCCGTTTTGTGCAGACTTATAGGTTAGCACCTCATTTCTTAAATGCTTAATATTTTCAACCAGATTATTGCCAAACTCTGATTCGTATTTATCTTCAGATAGTGAATTATGGTGAGGGTTCTTTTTCAGCAGGTCAAACGCCTCAGCAATATTTTCATATTCCATCGCTGATTCAAGAATATTCTGTGCAGGTGAAATATTATGAATTGGCTTCTCAATATTTTCAATCCTGTATCTGCCAAATCCGAAGCTGCTGTTTCTGCCTGCGTGAAGGAATTGCCCAACCCAAAGCACCCACTTCCAGAGGTCACTAAGCTCAGAAATAAATTTTACTTTGCCAATAACGCCGCCGATAGTTTGTTCAAACGGCACATCTATCCACATAAGATTTTTATGTTTAAGTTCGCAGCGAGGGATTACAACGTCTTTACCAATCGGGTTTTCTATATTGAGGTATGCGCAAACATCTTCTATCCTGTAGCTGAGTGATTGAAGAAAATATGCAGGATCGAAAAATGAGGGGTCAAAGAAAAACTTTCCCGGAGCTTTTTTCTGCCGGGGCATTCTCAGCGGGTTAAGAAATCTTAATATTATTTCAGGACCTATTTGCTGCGGCGGATCTGTTTGTAAATTTATTTTTTCAATTTTTTGCAGAGTAAAGAATGAAGCTATTTCATTATTGCCGGCTTGTGCCAGCTTATTACTAAATAGTTCAGTTAACGATTCTTCGTCATCTTTACTGCCGATAAACGATAAACCTAAATTATAAAGTTCATTTTTCCTGAAAAATACTTTGCCGGATTCAACAGGATTTATGAGTACATCAATACCAAGAGGATGCCTGTCAAGCAAGGTGCAGAGCAGGCTGTACATTTCAGCGCCGTGATAAAATGGGAATGTGCAGTCTTTAACAAGCTGAAACTGAATTTTGAATTGGGTTATCGGGATTTTTAGCATTTCAGTCATTGGCAATGGTTATTAGGGTTAGATAAACTGTCCGTAGCCCACATTGCGTTTTGCACCGATACCGAAATCGAGGAGGATTTGGCGGAAGAGTTCTTTTATACCCTCCGGTTTCAGCAAAACATTCCCATTTTCACCTTTGTATTCTACAAGCTTGAATTGAAAAGTGAATGTAACGCCTGGCGCAATTTTCAAGAAACGAATTGGAGTTGGATTTTTGAAAATGCCTTTTGTGTGAGGAGTAATGTAATCGTCAGCGAAAAGATGTTTTTCTTCCCGTTGTTCATTCCGAAAAACAGACTTTCCGCTTCTATCTTTTTCCTTGGTATCAATCTTATATAATACTGTGGTATTTGCTTCAACTCCGGTTATATAAGCATCAAGGAATACCTGTTTACGTTCGAAAAAAACATTTTCCCAATTATCTTCATCTATTGCAAAGTTTACATTTTTTTCGCTAAGAATATTATTGATGTATTTAAGCTTAGATTCATTTTTTTTGTTGATCAGTTTCTTTTTTTCTTCTGGATAATTATTTTTTATTTCCGAAGGAAAAACAGTTTTAATTACGCCTTTAACCGAAGATGCAGGGATAACAGGCAGACCGGTTGTGTGATCGAAAAAGAAGCCGAGCTGAAAATCGCCTGTATCATTTTTATTATCTGTATCAATTTCCTTGAGAGCCGGATGAGCGTACCCACTGCCGATTAATAATCCTGGGTAAATAGTTTTCAAAGGGAAAGAAATTGCTTCGGGATGTGCAAAATATTTAGCCGGATCAAAATCTTTATCTATTAATTCCTCATATTTGTAATCATTTAAATCATTATGCCAAAGAATTTGATTTTTATTTGAGGGAGAAGGGTAACTTTTGTTTTGGACGTAATGATAATGTGAAATATTGCCAGCCATAATAACTCCTAGCTCTTTTTATTCTTTTCGATATGAAAAAGTTGAAGCGCGAGTTTGCACGCAATTATCGTTTCCAGAATTCTATCCTCAAATTCCATTCGGTCGAGATCGTTTTTATCTTTTATTTTATCAATGTAAATATCAATTAAATGAATATCGGTACGGTCATATTTCCCCTCGATAACGTTTTTATTAATCATAATCTTTTTTACAAATTCATCGATTACATATCGTTTAGCATCCCCTTCTTCTTTTGCATATACAGCAAGCGCTTTCATCATTCCGGACTGAATGATTGTAGGCCCAAACGAACTTAAATAAGTTGAATACGCAGAATCGATTACTTTGCCGTCTTTTACTACTCTGTTTTGCGATTTGGATAGATATTCAACCGCAACGGGGATCAGATTATCAATGTTCTGCTGGTTCATTTTTACCTCCTCAACTTAATTGCAGTTGAAATATTTTACAAAAGCCGTATCCGATAGAATAATTACCGCCGAATTGGACGATTGTATTTTCATCAACCAGCTTTGCAATAAATTCATCGTAGTCTTTGCCGAGAATATTATTTTCCTCGCCCAAGATAAAGTAAAGTTTGCTTTTGCGCGGAAGTACTTCTTCATAAAAAAGGTTTTCACTCTGTCCGTCGTCTCCGATTTTGTTGCGTGCAATTACGGGTATTTTACGTTCACAAATCTTTTTAAAGTAGTCGTCATTGAAAAGAGCAATATCTTCTAAGTCTAATCTTAACAGTTTTTTTATTTCTTTTTTAACATCATCCTTCTCCGCTCCTTTTCTATCACTTCTAAAATCCTCAATTTCAGGATTAGGAATTTTATCAAAGGTATAAAAAATTGTCTGCTCGTTAAAAGTGAAAGTGTCAATCCAGTTATTGATTAAATCCGTTTTGTAAGATTTGTCTCTAAAATCTTTAAGATGGGAGATAAATTCTTTCAAAACAAAAGGCGAGGTCGCGTTGTAATATACCTTCCTGTTTGATCTTAACGGTAAAGTTAACAGGTTTGCCTCGAAAAAAATTAACCTACCCGGAAAAGCTTCGCTGTCTTGACCATCTTTGCCGAATAATTTTTCCATTTTTTTTGAATAATTTGGTATTGCTTTGAAGTAATCATTCAACGCCCCCTTTATTCCCGATGAATGAATTACAGGAATATGCGTAGCTGGATTTCTTTGAACAAGGTTATCTACAATCCCGTAGTGAGTTTCGCCGGATCCTGCGTGCAAGTTTGATAATGTTTCTATCAATAACACTGAGTAACGATTCATATATTACCTCTAATTAAATTTTATCGCGTAATTATAACCGATGAGTTTGGGAATATTAAAGATATCTGTTGCTGGTAATTTGTTGTTTAAATATAGAACCGAGCCGTCAGGAATAACATTAAAGGTATTTGTTTTGCCGCCGCGGAATTGCAGTATGCGCGGTGAGTATATATGATTAATGACTGAATGTTCAAAGGTTCTTATTTTCCCTTTACCAAAGAATGGTGAAAGGAAAACTATCCCTTTGGAACCAGCATCATTAAACTGTTTACTACCGTCGTAATCGCCGTAATAATTTTCATCCAGAAATCCTTTAATTATTATATGAGCATTCAATACGCCGATATTTTTATCGTCAATCTTAGTCAATTTCATTCTGAATAAAGATCGCTCTCCGCCTAAATAAACATCTTCTTCACTTTCATTTAACGGAAATTCTTGGCTGCAATGAACAATTATGCCGAGAGAAAATTCTTTTTTTAGTCTGAAATCCTTTTTAATATAATAAGCGCTTTCTTCCGTTTTTCTACCATCATAGCGCCTGATCCCCGGGTGGGAATCCTCGGTAAATATTTTTTCTTTTTTGAATGTATCGGTAAGATTAAGATTGATTCCATCAATATAATTCTTCCAAAATAAATTGCCGCCGTACAAATCTGCTGTGTATTCTTTTGTTCGCTTCCTTACTGAAAAGTAATTGGTGACTTTTTCGAAAAGGATTCGTTCAACACCTATAATTTCTTTATTGCCGGTTTCGTCCCTCCGATTGTTGTCCCTTATATATATAACATCAAACGGAACCGGGAAATAAAAATTTTGAGGGAATAATTGACCTTTCGGTTGACGACAAACAAAAACAGGAGATATTTTTTTTATTATTCCGAAGTAATTGCCGCTTTCAACGGTATCGCTAATAGAAGTCATTTTAGCTTCACCGGTCAACGTTTGGACTTCATCAATTGATTTGGGATATCTCATTTCTTTATCGAGCAGATTCTTCTGCTTTAAAATTGTATAACGTAAACATCCCAAAAGCATTGTCTGAGTGGGCAGTAATGAAGATCGAGCATAAAAGCTATCTGCGAATGATTGTGATGTGCCGAAATAATATCTGCCGGCCGGTTCGAAAGTAATTAAGTAAACATGATTCATTTTAATCACCGATAAGAAACTTTATGAATTTAATCTGGCTTAAAAAATTGTCAAACTGTTTCTCGCGTTCTTCTGGTGGATAAAGGATTGACCTTCCTTTATCGTCTTTTGAAGAAATATTTTCAATAAGCAGCATTTTAATTGTTGATAAGCCATCCATGGTTTTGTACACAGGTTCGTTAAACTGATTTTTAAAAAACTCATGAATCTGGGCAACATCATTCGCACTGTTAAGCAGCGTTTTGAAATATGATAACTTGTGGTGAATGGCATGAGGATGCAGTTTTTTGCCGGACTTCTCAGAAGCAATTACCTCTTTAAGAAAAATATTAAACGTAAGTAGAATATCTTCATTAAAAGAGAATTTCAGAACAGTTCGGCTGCCGGAATGCTGTGTCAATTGAAGAACAAGAGAATTTTTACCAGGCTCATTTTTAGCGGTGCCGAATAAAAGATTTTGTGCGTCTTCAAGGGCAATTGATAATGGATATTTGTAATAAGAAATACCCACTCCAAAAGAAATGGAAGGCATAGCATCTTTTGCTTGTACTGATTCTATATATAGTTTCTGTAAAACGAGAATATAATCAAAAACAGTATATTCTTTGTAAATTACAGGCATAAAAACAAGAAGATCATCACCGCCAAGATAAATCGGTTCAACGCCGTATTTGCTGCATTCGTCATATGCTTTGATGGAAAACGAAGATAGTTTTTCAGAAAATCTTGATGGTGATTCATGACTTGTTACAAGTTTACCAAGGTCATCACCGTCCGCATTGACGATTGCGAGATATTTGTGGTATGTTTTTAAATCGTAAACTTCTTTACCGTTTAAAATCCTTTTGAAATCCTTTTTCTCTAGATCTTCCACTTCGCCAGAGAATAATTTTTCATTTATTTCTTTGTGTTCCCTTATGCTGTGAAGTTCTTTAGTGATTATATATGCTAACGGCGGAAACGGTTTGTTTTTTCTGATATTGGTTATTTTAAGAAGTTCGGGAGATTTATGGGCTCTAAGTTTGAAAAAACAGATTGGACATAAATTATATTTATCGGGTTCATCATAAGGCTCGATTACTTTTACAACAGAAGGAAGAGACTTGCATCTGAAGCAAGTATCTATATTTTCTCCTAAAGAATAGCTTCTGTTCTTTTCTAAAGCGAAAAGTATTTTTTCAATTTTATCCACTACTTGTTTTTCGTCGTTCAATTCATTTGCCTCAATACAGACAACTGAGGTTTGCAAATAATCTTCTATAATATCTAGAACAGGCTTAGCGGCGGATAATCTTTGAACATCTTCATTTTTAATCAACTCACAGATCCTATCGGCAAAGTTTTTGGTAATGCTCTTAATAATTTCTTCCAATTCTTTCAGTGCTTCAGCACTTGGCTTAATAGAATATCCAATGACATGATCAGGATAAAAACCTGCCCGGGTTTTCTTATGAATTTCATCAAGATTTATAATAGGAAGAATAAGTTTATAATTAGGTTCTGTTAGTTTCTCACAAAGGAGGCGTGTGTACCATGAAAAGAAATAAGAGCCGAACCAGAGCTCGCGTGTTTTTTTTGAGTTGCTCATCACCTCATAAATAGGACCAATTGTGAAGCCGAAGAGGGATTGATAGGTATTCATATTTTACCTACACTAATTTTTCTATTTTAATTTCACTAACATACTTGTTAATTATTTCAGGTTTTATTCTTTCCTGCTGCAAGTCAAATTTATTTTTAACAAAGGCAAAAAAATCTTTTAAGTCAAATTGATCAATACTTTTTAAAATATATGCACCCGTAGAGTTAAATTTATTTACTTTAATAAATTTGTTTTTTGCAATGCCTTTTTCTTTTGTCACTGAAAAATCAGGGTTTATTAAGCTGGAGTTTTCTTGCAATATATCCGGCTTCAATATAATATAAACGCGAAATCCATTCGAAGTCTGAACCGGCTTAAAAAGAAGTGGAGACGGTATTCTTGCGTAATTATTATTTTTTAATATAAATCTATAATTATTTTTAATTGAGATTTCATCATTAGTTATTGTATAACCTGCTCTTGGCGCATAATCTTCTGTATCCATTCGAGCTGGTTTGTTATTTCTTGAGAAGTCGCTTGTGAAATTATAAGTATCAGATAATCCCAATAAATGTCTTATTAAGATGGTATTATTATGATTTTTAACCGAGTCAAAATCTCTCCAATTACCGAGCTCGAGCTTAAATAATCTTTTTTCCCAGATTAGATCAGATTTTTTGCTTTTTATGTATTTGAATAGAAGCGACTTTGAATACTTCATAGGAGCAACCCTGTTTAAATCTTCGTTCACTCCGCCTTTCAGCGTATTGTACATGTAATATATCTTAGTAAACAACTCGTGGAATTTCTTATTGTCATCATTGATCTTCATGTCAAAGTAAAATACGGTGCCGCGTTCAGATTTTGTCAAAATATCTTCAATGTTGCAGTCATCTATAATATAAGAGCCATAACCTTTATTTTGCCTTACCCCGAAATTTTCATTTGCTAACATTATTTTTGCCGCAAGCTCTGCGGCTTTTAACATTCCTGGGTGAAAGGACTTTATAATTAATACATTTTCTTTGTAAAACAGCATTTTATCAATATCGCCAAAATATAGACTCCGATACCCTTTCTTTTTTACTTGAAACTCTCTCGGCTTTTGTGATTGAATTTCAACCTGATATAAGCTCCCTTTTTTCTTATTCATCCTTTCGTTTTGTTCATTAACAGCATCTATAATATCTTCATCTAAACATGACTTTGTGAAATAATTTGACAAATTCTTTACATTCAGATATTTGTCAATCCTTGGTTTAATATCACTTCCTCTGAGGGTAGCACCATTTTGATTATTTTGGAAAAGAATAATAGGTGTTTGCTGTTTTAATTTAATAGTTAGTGGTTTCATAATGCCTCATCGTGTTAAAAATGCAGCAATGTGAAAAACAATAGTAAGAATCAACAGTATTATCCAAAATACTGTCCAGAATGAACCAAGGGACTCAGACAATAATTTCGGCAATGATATTAAAATATGGGAAAGTTTTTTCTGGGTAAACTTATCACGCAGCTTCATAAGGTTGCTTGTTAAAGCTGATACTAATAGAATTGTGAAGACCAGTTCTAATAAAGCTAACAAATATGAATTATCGCGAAGCCAGATAAAAAGTGGTTGAGCGTATTTAAAGGCAGCGGTTTTCGGATTATATAAGTATTTCTCTAAATAAAATTCCATAGCCCAAATTGCTGCAATGAAAGTTGCCGGAAGAAAAATCGCACCTAATGAAGAAAGCACGGCAACAGTCTTTGATAAATTTCTTTCTGTTTTTAAGTCTACATAAGAATGAGCTTGTACAATTTTTTCTTTTAGGTTTTCATGCATGGAGGGAATATTCATATTTTTTAAAGCTATATCATATAATTCAATTCCCTGTTCCTGGGGTGTAACTTCATCGAACATCATTCTGTTCTGAAAATTCATTATACGAACATTTAATTTTTCAAGATCATTTAGGGTGTCCGGCTCTTCTTGAGCTTTTTCCCTTCTAGTGTTCTTTTTTTCTTTCAAACTCTTGTCTTCTATTAAAATAATTCTTTCGAGTTCGTTATTGAAGAGCAAGATTGACGCTCGTTGTACCAGCAGCAATACGCACATCTGATAGTACATCTTCTGCATATGATTTCTAATAAGAGGATAAGTAAAATCATTACGGCTAGTAATGCAAACAAAACTATATCTTGTTATACCATATAAAGTTCCCCAATCAATAAAACGAGAATATGTACAATTTGCAATTAATTTTTTCATCATTTTTTGATTAGCTATCCCGGGTTCTTTCCCGTCTATGAAAATATACTTATACCAATTTTCTGTTGATTCATAATTGTATTCAAATTTGTTTTTGTCTATTTCCTTTTTCTCTTTCAACTGATTTATAACATCATTATTCCCGTACCAGCAGATTGTATACATTCTATCGTCAATTATCGGTATGAATTCCTTTATCGGATCCAGAAGTCTATGGATGTATTCTGCACATTGAATGTTGGGGGAAGAAAGCTTAAAAAATTTCTGAGTATCAAAATTATCTTCATATTTTTCATCACCGTTAATAAAAGCAATTTTAAAAGGCAAAAAAGCTTTTTGAGTATCAACGGTGCCCTTTTTACCAATAAATTGTGGGTAAATCCTTCTTCCGAAGTCATTGATTTTCAGAATATCATTCACATCAGAATAAAAGTAATTGTAAAGAGTAATTCCCAAGATGCCGATTCCGTTTTCAAAAATTCTTAATGAAATATCGTCTATATTCAAATGGTAATCATAAATTTTACAGTCATCCTTTATTGATATTATGAACTCCGCATTTTGTTTGGCTTTCTTTTGAAAAAAATAAGATATACCAACTTTGTCTTCGGTATCCGTCGGTGATTTCCCGTGAGTTTTTTCTATCTCAGTATTGAATAGTGTCTTCCTAACATTTTCGTGAAAATAATTATATTCATTATATTTCCATGTTTCTTGTTCATCATAAACAGGAGAATTATCAATGGGATCTAATTCAACAACTTCACCGGAAAAACCAAATTTAACTTCCTGCCAACCGCTGATATTTTTGTTTCTTAATTTGTTTAAAACAAAATTGTAAATATTTTTTTCGTTATCATTTTTTTCTTTTTTACTTTTTTGATTTGCTTCTTTTACATCCGGTCTATCTTTAATTAAAAAAGGAAATAGAAAAATATGGTGAGATTGAATAGGACGTTTTACAATCTCTTTAATTTCTTCATCACTTAACGTTTCACCGGAACCGAAATACCCTCTGCACGGCAGGTACCCCCCGAACCAAAATGAAATATTTTTTTTGGTTTCTTGTAAATGTCTGTACTTTCTAATTAGGTTATTTATAACCTCCCCGTTTCCTGTGTAATTTATTTCATCTTCATTATACCGTATGAAAATATGGCTGTATTTAAAGCGTTGATCGTCAAAATCGTATAACTTTTCTAGGATGGCTCTGGTCTTCCTCGTTAACGAATTTATAATTATAATATCACCGTCTATTACCCTTGCATAATGGTTTATTGATTTTTCGGCAAGTTCATAATCTTGAGAAGTTATTTTTTGCGCTTCGTTTTCGAGTTCATTGATTTTTTTTATTTCTTCCCCAGTTGCATTTATGTTTTGCATCCCTTTAAACATATCTTTATCGTTGGCGCTAATTAGTTGCTGCCTTCTATTCAGTTCAATCCTAAGTAATTCTGCTACTTGTTCAAGTGAAGTTGGAACATTTGCACCTGCTTTTTTATTATGGTGATCTATTGGCTTATATTTTTTAGTTAACAGATTTTCGTCATCAATATTCAGTTCAATTAATACGGCAATCTGTTCGTCACTTACTTGTGTAAGTTCTTCTTTATATGCAGAAAGCTCAGCTCCCCACTGCAATTCCTTGTAATGAATTTTTTCTTTCGGAATTCCGTTTTCTTGAAGCAGTTTATAAATCTCATCCATCTCAGCATCGTGTCCGCCAAGAAAGAAAATATAATTTTCAAGATCAGATTTTTTGTTATCTGAAGTCATTAATAACTCTAAGCTTATTTATAAAATTATTTTACTAGAAAATAGTTCAGACGTGCAGTTATACGGCAGCAGCCGGACTGCCCCTGCTAAGTAGTTACTCCGGAAAAGAAAACAGCAGATGTGGAAACCCCGTTCTCCGTAATTACATCCACTCAAATTTAGCAGCTATAAGATGGAATATTACGCAGCAAAAATCAAGAGGCTGACAAAAATATTTGCTTTTGCTTGCGTTTATTTGCATAGACTAATGTATTAGATCAAAAGTTAAATTTTAAGGACACAATACACATAAAGAGTTCAACAATGAATCACTCCTCTCTTCAAAACAACCTCCCCTGCCCTTCAACCACAGAATTAATTCTGCTTTTCTTTTTGGCTTTTCCTTTCTTCTCCAACAGGCCGGCTTTTACTTCTTCTTCGTGGATTTTGTGGTTTAGTTCTAAAAATCTTTTAAGGACTTCTTTACCGGCTTCCGGAGAAATGGTGTAACGCGCTCTGTCGTTTTCGGGCATTGTCTTAACTCTTATTTAACTTCAAACTTCTCATCCGTCTACGCTGCGCTTCGCCGAGACGGGTCCGTCTTCACCAAAGGTTTCGCCGGACTGATCCTACCCCCATATAGTAGACAAGTAGAAAAGCAACTATATTTATAAAACAAAATATAGGAGCTAATATGTCAGAAAAAAGAAGGCGTTACGATAAAGAGTTCAAAATCTCAGCAGTAAAGATG
>JAKAKE010000146.1 GCA_021824625.1 Bacteroidota bacterium
AGGACAGGGTGAGAAATCTTATTTATGGAATGATTTATATTTATTTGGACAGATAACCGGTGCAAGCAGTTTCAGGAGAAGCGATGGAGTAAATACCTACGAAGAGTTCATGGGACTTGCTTTTTACAAAGCATCAAAAGATATGGTATTGGCGGCTCGTGTAAGGCAGCAGTCAGTCTGGAATTGGGATGGTTTGAGACAGCTTGTACTCGATAATGACTTTGGATTAAGAGGATATGAAGTAAACAAATTAAGCGGAGATAACAGAATTATTGCTAATCTTGAGTATAGATATTTCCCTGATTTCAATATTTGGTTTATGAAAGTTGGCGGTGCATTATTTTGGGATGGAGGTACTGTATGGAACCAGACTGTGGATTTAGGAAAAACACGATGGCATAATTCGATAGGATTCGGATTAAGATTACAGAATATGAAATCAACGGGACCGACAAGTATTTTCAGGATTGATTTTGCATTTAATTTTGACGAAAGAAAATTCGGCAGTATCATATTTACAAGTGACCAGTTATTCTCGGTTTTCAAGAAACATGGGTTCAGGCTTCCTGAAATGTTCGGAACCGAATTTGACTATGAGTGAAATCATTTAATAAATTTCAGATGAATAGCCGCGACTTTTAAGTCATGGACTGGTTGAATCACCATACTTCCGGATTTATCAATTTAAAATAAGTGACTAAAGTCAAAGGACTATATTATCCCCTTTCCACTATCTAAAGATAGCGGCTATTCAAAAAAGATTTTCATAGATAATTCTTGCTTCAAAATTTAACATTAAATAAATTTTCACAGAAAACAAAAGAATGGTAAATTTGTATTCCAAAAAAACTGCGGAAGTGGTGAAACTGGTAGACACGCCATCTTGAGGGGGTGGTGCCTTACGGGTATGGGGGTTCGAGTCCCCCCTTCCGCACATAAAAAGCCGATTGAACAAAGTCGGCTTTTTTTATTTTGTTTTTTACTGATTATTTTCAGTATTTTAAATGCTGATAAGAATTCGCCTTAATTTTTCTTTTTAATAAAAAAGAGGTTATTGAAAAATTTTATAAATTGTAATCATTGTTAATTAAAAATTCATTGCAAATTACAAAATTGAAAACTCTTTTTTTTTGTAGAGGTTATTATTAAAATTTATATAATATTGATTACAGTTTTTATAATGCTTATCGGGTGCGACGAAGGCCTTGCTCCAAAAAAAGTATCAGAGAAATCATTTCTTAGCGGGACTTTAATATTTGTTGGAGGTAAATCCGCATGGCCCCCCGATTCAATTACAGCAGTACGGGTAGCCGCATTCATCAATTATCCGTTTACAGGTTCGAACGGAATTATGGAGGAAATACTTAAAGGAAATGCCTATTTAACAATGGAATCCCTTCCTCTTTATATTGATTCTGCAAATTTTTCTATTGAAATCACAAAACCACCCGTTCTACTTAAATACATCGGAGTTGCCAGACAACTTGATTCAAATATATCATCTCAACAGGTTATTGGTATTTATACCGAAACAGGTGATAAAACAAAACCGTCTTCCTTAATGATTGAGTTAGGGAAATCATATAATATCAGGATTGAAGTTGATTTCAAGAACCTGCCTCCACAACCGGGTGATTCAACGAATTTTCATGAGAGTGGCAATGTCGGAAAATAAGACAAAATATATTATTCTCGTACTTCTTTTTTTGTTAACCCTATCAACATATGCACAAAGTAATAAGGGTGTTATTTCAGGGAAAATCATTGATAAAAAGACGAGACTGGCTTTACCCGGTGCTATAATCAGGCTTGTAGGGACAGCTTATGGGGCGGTTGCAAACAGGAACGGCAATTTTCTAATTAAAAATGTTTCAGGAAAAAAATTCAACGGACTTGTTTCTTATATCGGTTATCAAACAAAAAAAATAAATCCCAACCTTACTGAAAATGATTCACTGTTTATAGAAATTGAACTTGAAGAAGAAATAATTCATACATCCGAAGTGGTTGTATCTGCAAACAAGAGGATTCAATCAGTTCAGGATGTGCCTATATCAATGTCTGTGATGGACAATAAGGAACTTGAGGATAGGAACATTATTCATGTGGATGAAGCTTTAAAGTATATTCCCGGAATAAATCTCAATGGAGACCAGGTCAGCATCCGCGGTTCATCGGGTTTTGCATTCGGATTAGGTTCACGGGTTGCATTTCTTATGGATGGTATGCCTCTTGTTTCGGGTGACCAGGGGGATATTAAATTTGATGCGATTCCCGTTTTCAATCTCGAAAGGATTGAAGTTGTCAAGGGCGCCGGTTCTGCTTTATATGGTTCCGGTGCTTTAGGCGGTGTGATAAATATCATAACAAAAGAACCAAAGGAAATTCCTGAAACTAAAATTCAAATGTATGGAGGTTATTATTCAAAACCGAAATTTCAGCAATGGGTTTATTCTGATAAAACATCAACATTCGAAGGAATAAATGCCGGTTTCTCACAGAAATTTAATTCTCTCGGAATTGCTGTGTCAGGAGGCTGGTTAAAGGATGAATCATACAGGGATTTTGATGAGTCTGTTAAATGGAATTTATTTTCAAAAGTTAAATATGATATTTCTGAGAGAACTTATATTAATTTTATTGGTTCTTATGCTTTTGATGATTTTGAAGCATGGGCATATTGGAACAGTCTCGATAGTGCGACAATTCCACCGGCATCTACAAACAGAAACGAGAGAATTAAATCATTAAAATATACTGTCTCAGGTGAGGCAAGGCATATTTTTAATAATGGAGATTTTATTATATTAAGGTCAGGACTTTTCTCAACTGATTTCAGCAATAACCGGAATAAACCGGAAGAATATCGTGCCTCAAAAGCAAATTCAATAAATACTGAAATTCAGGTTAGTAATAAAATATTAGAAAAAGTTCTGCTGACTTATGGAATTAATCATGTATTGAACAGTGTGGATGCTAATATTTACGGCAATAAATCTCAGAATATAATTGCCGGATATTTCCAGGGAGAACTGACATTCATTGATAAACTGGTGATGACTGCAGGTGGAAGAATTGATTATGAAAAGATTAATGGTGAAAATAAAAATAATTTTGAATTTTCACCAAAATTAGGACTTTCATACACATCCTCATGGGGAACGATTTTCAGGGCATCGGCAGGACGTGGCTTCAGAGCGGCTACGGTTGCTGAAAAGTATGCTTCAATCAGATATAGCGGCTTTTCAGTTACACCAAATCCTGAGCTTATACCCGAAGTAAGCTGGTCTTATGAGGTTGGAGCTAATCATCTTTTCAACATTGATAAAACACACACTTATTGTGATATATCATTCTTTCAAAATGATTTTTCAAATCTGATAGAACCTCAATTTGATTTTAGTGATGAGGGTGTAATCAAATTTCTGAATATAACAAAAGCAAGGATTCAGGGTATTGAATTAAGCGTAAAGACTATGTTGTTCGATGTTCTTGGAATCGAAAGTTCATTAACTTATATGGACCCCGTTGATAAAACACTAAATGAGACATTGAAATATCGCTCAAAATATCTTTGGTATAGTCGTGTGCTATTGCCGCTTGATTTTCTTGAATTTCAACTCGACTACAGGTATATGAGTGTTGTCGAAAATATTGATGAAGGCTTGATTCTTATAAAAGACAGTGATGCACGTGTACCCGCAAATGTGATTGACGCAAGAATGATTTTCTATCTTTCAAAGTTGACGGACATACCGCTCACATTTACAATTAATGCAAAGAATCTGCTGAATTATTATTATCTGGAGATGGTCGGCAATCTTGCACCATTCAGGAATATCAGTCTGCAGGCCGAAGCGAAGTGGTGAAATCAGGGAATAGGGAATGGGGAATGAAAATTGGGGAGAAATA
>JAKAKE010000103.1 GCA_021824625.1 Bacteroidota bacterium
ATTTTTTTTCACGAAGAGTCACAGAGACTCAGATTTTTTTTGTTATATTGAGCCAAATTTGGGCAGAATTGGGCATTTTGAGCAGGTTTGACATGATTTTTTTTCTGCTCAAAATCTTGATTTAATTCTTTTAATTATAGGTGATTGAATGGGTACATGTCTAATAAATTTCTTTGTAAAATAATGTATTATCTGCTCAATTATTGATTTAAATTTCAGAAAATTCAATGAATTATAAACAAGGTGTTTAGCAGTTAGCAGTTTAGACAATAGCAAAGAATTTAAAATTTGAAATTTAAAATTTAAAATGAATTTTAAATGATTGAATTTGAAATAAAAAATTTTTTCGGAATGGGCAATTCGTGAATTGCCCCTACAAAGCGGCGATGTCAAAGAACAAGCGGGCAAATATAATTTATTGAAATGATATAAAAAGAAAATGATTTTAAAATGGTTTGGAGAAAATCAAATTCCAATAATTAAAACAATGTTGACAAATCGAAACTATAATTACAATGAATATTGGTACAATTTATTGAACCAATTGAGTCTATGGAACTAGAATTTATTGCATCAGGATTGAAATGAATTATTAAATCGGATATACATTTTTCACATTTTGCATAAATTTTTTGATAATTTATTAAATTAACAATATTCTTACACTTAGGGAATTCAGAACAACCCCAAAAAAAGTTATCTGGCTTAGATTTTGACCTTCTAAGCACTAACTTTCCGTTACAATTATTTTTATTACAATATTGCAAAAAATATTTAAATTTTAGAAAGTTTTTCCTTTTAATATCATCTTCATCGGCATCATAATCCGGATATGTCATATCATCGGCCATTGAATCAAAATCGGGATAACCAGCATCAATATGCATTTCATCATCATAACCCATAATAATCCTATTATTATAATCAATAATAATATTTAAAATAATTAGAAATTTAGTTATTTCACTGGCCTTCTACCAGGCATTCTTCCAGGTGGTTCTGGTTCATAATTAACAGGAACAGAAATTTGTTTTCTATCAGGTTTTGAAATTTTACCATTCAGAGTATTTTTAGCAACTGCACTTAGTGGTACTTGTATTGTACCGATAATTCTGTCCTGCCCTTTAGGCAATTTACCTGTAATATCAAAGTAAACGGAATATGTTCCACTATCTCCTTTTTCAACAAAACCTGAACCTTCAACATATTCAAAACCCTCAATACCACTGATATCAATCTTGCCGAGTGTAACATCAACATCTGCCTTTTCAGTTGAGCCTGGAGCATCTCCCATTGGTGTTCCTATAGCACTAAGTCTTGTAATTCTAACTGAAATTTTTCTCTCCTGTCCGGCGATGCTGACTGATTTATCGCCTATATTCAGCTTCGGAGGTTTCTGTACAATCGGGAATGTATCCTGTGGGAAAATATCAATTTCTTTTCCTGTATTTGGTTGAATCCATGTTATTCTTAATGACAAATTATTTGAATTTGACGAACAGAATGGAGCATCAGCCTGTTGAACAGTATATCCTTGTACTGGTGTTTTTTGGTCACCTGCATCAGTAAATAAATATGTCCTGAATTGATTTGGTTTGATTTTACCACCTGAGTTGGGTTCTGCATTTACAATAACATAATTACCATAAGTAGCGGCAAATGTTACCTGGCTTTTTAAGAGTCCCTCATTAACCAAGCCTGTTTTGAAAACTTCAAGTGGAATTGTCTTTATATTTACATCATAGTCAATGTTATTTAGTAATTCTTTAAATTCTTCTAAAATACTCAGTTTACCATTTGCAACCCCTCTCTCATATGCGGTTTCTAAATAGTCATTTAAGTTTATTACAGTATGTAAATTCAAATAATTCAATTTTCCTGCTTTAACATATTCGTCAGCTTCTTTAACAAACTCATTATATTCCTCTCTTGTAAAATCTTCTTTAAAATCTTCTTCATATTGTTTATCAAGTTCTGCTTTAATTTTTTCTGGAGTATACTGGTTCTTATTGATAATTATGTAATTTACATCGGAGTTGATTTTATCATCTAAATTCATTGTAGTATCAGCGCTACTCCCTATTTCAATACTTGAAGAATCTATATCTAATTCAGTTGTATTATTTTCAGTTTCAGATAATTCTTCTAACAATGAATTGATTAACTCGAAAGTCCTTTCATAATTCCTTTCAAATTTTTTCATTGAATTAGATTCTTTATTAGGTATTTTATGAGTGATTTCAACATCATATTTGCCTGGTGACAGTTTTGAATCAACATATCCAAAATATCCTCGGGCACCCCCATAAGGTGGTGGTACAATTCCTGCAACTTCATCTCTGCCTTTGAAATTTAATCTTGCAACTGTTGAGCCAGTGCTTTTATCAATTACCTTCCCCTCGATAATATTAATTCCTATAAAAGGACTAATTGTGAAATCAATTATAGGTTCAACTGCATCAAAGCAGGTATAGCCTTCAGCTGAAAAAATTACAGGTAATGGCTTATAAATTTCTTGTTCTTTTGTGGTAGCACAATTCCATAGAATAAAACTTGTTAATAAAATGATAAAAATGTTAATTTTATTTTTCATTTTTTCTTCTCCATTATTTTAAAAAATTTTCATCTTCAATTTTCTGAATACCACATTTCTTTTTTTTCTATATTCCCAGTAATGCGGAATCTATCTATATAATTAAGTTATTTCAAAGAAAAGTAATTCGGTAAAATCTATATTAATTTTATTACATAATGTTATATTACGATATAAACTTATATAATTTTTGATTTAAATGCAAATATTTCTACACCTTCCTTACCCTTCCTCGAGGAAGGGTGTGATGTGGGTTTTTGGCTATGGATTCTGTGTCAAGCACGGAATGACATTCTATGCGCAAAAAAAAAATCCTGTAATCTTGTAATCTATTTAATCCTGTTCAGACAATGGATTCCGCATCAAGTGCGGAATGACAAAAATGATTTAAGAACAAGGATTAACGATTTTTGATTTGAGAAGGATTGTTATATAATCCCTACGGGATAAGTGTGGTGGCTGGGATTCGTTTTCTACAGATATATAATCGCTATGCGATAGAATTGTTAAATTAATTGAATAATCCCCCTTTAGGAAAGGGGGAAATATTCAAATAATAAACTAAATAAGGATTGCTTTATATCCGTAGTTTATGATGCCTGATGGACCTTCTTCCATTATTTTGCGGAAAATCAATTCGACTTTTGCACCGATTTTTAAATCATCGAAGTTGCAGTCAACAACCTGTGCAGTGAGCCGCGCTCCTTCTTCTGTTTCGATTACAGCCACTGCGAATGGTGTAGCCCTTGTGTAAGGGTCACTTGCAATGTAGATGATTGTATAAGTAAGGATTTTTCCTTTTCCTTTCAGAGTTATTTTCTTCGATTTCTTGCAGCAGTTATCGGGACAGACGTACCTGTTCGGAAGACTGACTGCACCGCATTCGAATTTCTGGGCTTCGAGCCGGAAGCGATGCGGAATTTCGCGTGTATATCTCGGACTAATAGCCATTATACTGCCTCCAATATATGTACAACACAAGAGCCACCTGAACCGCCCATATTCTGAGCCATACCGTATTTTGCATTTTTCAATTGTCGTTTGCCAGCTTTGCCGCTTAACTGCTCTACACATTCGATGATTTGAGCAACACCCGTGGCGCCGACAGGGTGTCCTTTCGCTTTCAATCCACCACTTGGATTGATTACGATTTTGCTTCCGTAAGTAGCTTCACCGTTTGCTATTGCTTTGCCGCCCTTGCCGTACTTGAAGAAACCAAGCTCCTCGGCAACTATGATTTCGGCAATAGAAAAGCAGTCGTGAACCTCGACAAAGGAAATATCGTAATCAATCCAAGT
>JAKAKE010000168.1 GCA_021824625.1 Bacteroidota bacterium
ACAAGCGATATTTAATAATAAAAGAGAAGTTCGTTATCTGATTTCTAATGAATCGAGCGTTGAAACATTGCCATGCCGAACTTTTAAAGAATACCTGAAGCAACACCACAGGTGGGCTCTCGGAGGATTGGACTTAGGCTGGAGGGGTGCTATTTTTGTAATTAGTTCGATTGCTTTATGGATTGGACTGACAACATCAATAATTTTTTTGGAATTTGACTGGTTTTTTGTCGTGCTTTTCTCAAGATTTATTCTTGATTTTATTATAATATTTTCATCACTCATCAGGCTAAAAAAGATAAAACTCTGGATTTGGATTATTCCATCGGCTATGTTTTTTATTTTAATGGAACTAATTGTACCTTTCCTGCTTTTAGACCGAGAGACGGTATGGAAGGGACAGGTTTTCAAAAAAGAAAAATCCTGAATTGAATATTAGGAAATAAATTTTTTTAGTCTTTGAAATTTATTTCAGAATCAAACTCTCGATTGCTTTGTCAAATATCTTCTGATAATATTCAAAATCAGTAACAGGAGACTGGAAATAAGCGAAAAATAATACATTATCCTTCGATAAAGAATATTCATAAAGAACCAATGGCACTGATTGCTCTGTAATTTGAATCTGGATGTTAGTCATCAGTCCCTGATAACCGAAACGGCTGAAATATTTTTCTGTGTATTTTTTATAGCCGTAATAGTCCTTGATATTGGTTGCAACACTTCCTTTCCATAATTCCATAATATCATCAGGACTACTTTTCCCCCAATGTTTATCCATATTCAGATTTAATGATAAATGTACACCAACATAATAGGGGTCTCTGATTTTTTTAATTGGTTCAGGCGATATATTTAATTCGATGACATCACCCGAATCAGAAATTGCCAAATTCCAATTATCGGGCAGGGATATTGAGTAATTGCTGTCGGGAGTAGTGAACGTTTTGAACTTTAAACTATTAAAAGGAGGAAGGTTATTAGTTACTCCCCGAATTTTTTGTAATTTCTTTCTGTCATTATCAGCTTTGTCTTTTTGACCGAGTTTATCATACGAAATTGCCCGGTTATTCAATGCATCGAAATCATTTGAATCAAGTTTTAATACTTCATTATAATTTTTAATAGCTTTATCAAATTGATTCAGTTTATAATATGTGTTACCAAGATTGTAAAATAATTTTGGAGCTTTGAATCCTAATTTGATAGCTTTAGTGAAATCATATAATGATTTATTATAATTTCCCCGGCTATAATGAATAGTGCCACGCTGGAAAAATACTGCCGGATTGGAGGAATCAATCCCGATTGATTTATTAAAATCAATCATGGCATCATTATCTCTGTTCATACTCATATAAGCATTTCCCCTGTTAAAATAAGCAGTGCTGAAGCTACTGTCCAATTCAATGGCTTTATTGAAATCATTTATTGACTCAACAATTTTGCCAAGATAACCATGTGCCAATCCCCTGTTGTTGTATGCATCGGATTCAAGTGAATCATTTGCAATTACTTTGTTGAAATCATCCAAAGCCTCCATGAAATCATCCATATACAAATAAGCTAATCCACGGTTATAATAGGCATTGGTTAATGTCGAATCAATTTGAATAGCTTTGCTGTAATGCTTGACGGCATCTTTATATTTTCTTGCAAATAAGGCTGATTGCCCTTTTTGAAGCCATGTGTCCACTTGAGCATGGACGAATACAAAAGGAAGCATCATTATAAATATTGATAGAATTACTTTTTTCAATTTCATATAAAACCTGAATTATTATTTTGAATATAAATTATTTCATTTGACGTGATATTTGAAGTAATATTTATTTTTAATGATTAATTCAATTATTCCATCTAATTACTTTCCCGAATTTTTTCACTTCCTCGAAAAGATTTTCTGCCGTTATTATCCATGCGGGTGAAACGTCATATCCTGCGGCTGCCATGCCTTTTGCAACCCATTTATTGCAGGTCTCAAATAAGTGATAAGAGTATTTTGATTTGAAGAAGAATATACTGCTGCCGGCTTTTCTCATTGTAACTATCAATTTATTCTGATTGTTTCTTGCAAATGAAGAATCAATAAATTTAAGAAGGTTTGTCAGTTTTTTTTCTTTCATCTGGAATTTAATACAAAAATCAGAGTAAGATATTATATCTTCAATATCATAATTATATCCTTCAATTCTAACTATGCTTTCGGTTGGAATGAATAATGCCTTAAAAGCAAGATATAAGTCAAAATCTTTTGGTGATTGGTAAAAATCCTTATCACCCCAACCTATGTCAACATATTTCATATTCCTGAATAGCCTGAGTGCTTCCATGTTTTTTATTGATAAATCATCAACTTTAAAAATTAATCCTGTATGCCATCGGTTTTTAATAAGATAAACATCGTGTAATTTTTGCGAAGATTCAGATGATGAATATAACGATAAATTAAGTGTTGGTATCAGCCAGAGAATGTGAAATAAAGTTAGAATTTTATTAAATGATTTCATAATCTATTTTATCAATCAGATGACAACATTTTCCACATAGTAGTTTTTAATTCAGTAATTGATTCACCTGAGACGGATGATATGTGCATGACCGGTGTCTGTTTTTCCTTAAAATCGAGTCTCTTTAATTCTTTTCTTCGGGTTTCAGAAATTGCATCAACTTTACTCAGGCATATAATTTTCTTTTTCTTAGTCATTGAAACATTATACTTTTTGAGTTCTTTCAAAAGTACCTTGTAATCCTTCAACGGAGATTCACTCATTGAATCCAACATAAACAACAAACATCCTGTTCTTTCGATATGCCTAAGAAACTGAATCCCCAAGCCTTTCCCTTCGGATGCACCTTCGATTAAACCGGGTATATCGGCAACAGTGAAACTTTTTCCTTCTGCAATTTTAACAATTCCAAGATTCGGTATTAAAGTCGTAAAAGGATAATCGGCTATTTTTGGTTTTGCCGATGAAATCACAGAAATCAAGGTTGATTTACCGACATTCGGGAACCCAACAATACCGATATCGGCTATTAATTTTAATTCCAAAATAATTTCTAACTCCACACCCATTCCGCCTTCTTCGGCATATCTTGGTGCCTGGTTCGTAGCCGTTGCAAATTCAGAATTACCTTTACCTCCTTTACCGCCTTTTGCTAAAACATATTCAACATCAGAATCAACGACGTCAGTTAAAATATTTTCTGTTTTTGCATCTTTTATTAAAGTCCCTTTAGGTACCCTGACAAACAGAGCCTCACCATCAGCACCTGTACAGCGGTTTTTACTACCTTTTATACCATCTTCGGCTTTGTAACTGTGCTTGTATTTGAAATCAAGGAGTGTATTAAGATGAGAATCGGCAATAAATATCACATCACCGCCATTGCCTCCATTGCCGCCATCGGGTCCCCCTTTGGGAACATACTTTTCCCTTCGGAAACTGATATGGCCTTTGCCTCCATCGCCTGATTTAATCAATATTTTTGCGTAGTCTATGAATTTCATCTTTTTATTATATATTTTTTATCTTTACAATTTACAAAAGGACAGAATAATATTCCGATATTGGGACAGAAAATTTTCTGTCCCTACATTTAATCACCTATAAATTCATTTAATGCCAGAGAAAGTCTTTCGACTTGAAGTAATTTAATATCCTTTAAATTGAGATTTTTCTTAGAACCTATATTAGGTATAATTATTTTATTGAACCCTAACTTTTGTGCCTCATTGATTCTTTGTTCTAATGCAGACACAGAGCGGACTTCCCCTGTTAATCCAATCTCGCCAATATGAACTGTTTTTGCATCAACAGGTTTATCCCGCAGGGAGCTTACCAATGCCGCGGCTATTCCCAAATCCGCCGATGTGT
>JAKAKE010000018.1 GCA_021824625.1 Bacteroidota bacterium
AAAAAAGAAAACAAAGAAATAACCTATTCATACCCTAAAAAAGTACTCGGGTTGGAAAAAGAAAGTTATGTGTTGGATGAGATTGATGCCAACACAACCCGCATTACATTTATGCAAACATATATATCAGAAAATAAAGACGCATGGGATGGGCAAAAAGAACTGATGGAAATGTTGAAAAAGAAATTGGAAGAAAAATAATTACAAATAATTAGCAAAAACATATGAACACATCACATATTTACCCGGGAGCGCACACAATAACCCCGTACCTTTCCATAAAAGGGTGCAATGAGGCGATTGAATTTTATAAAAAAGCATTTGGGGCGACAGAGCGCGGAAGAATTACTATGCCTGATGGCAGTATTGGTCATGCAGAAATAATTATCGAAGGTTCGCAACTGATGATGGCGGAAGAAAATAAAGATTGGGGTAATACGAGTCCAAAAACACTCGGCGGGACTGCCGTTACCATCGGCCTGTATGTTCCCGATGTAGACGCGGTATTCAAGCAAGCGATTGATGCGGGCGCGACGGCCAAAATGTCCCCAACCGATATGTTTTATGGCGACCGCACCTGTTCAGTAGTCGATCCGTTTGGTCACAACTGGATGATAAGCACTCACAAAAAAGATATGACCTTTGCAGAAATGCAAAAAGGGTCGGATGAGATGTTTGGAAAAAAATAAAATTAATAAATATAACAAATATATTATGGCAACAATCAATCCCTATATTAACTTCAATGGAAATGCCGAAGAAGCTTTTACGTTTTACAAATCCGTCTTTGGCGGAGAGTTCGGGAAGATTACCCGTTTCAAGGACATAGCAAGCGCAGAATTCCCAGTGCCCGAAAGTGAAGCGAATAAAATAATGCGTATTACTCTGCCTATCGGCAAAAATATGCTGATAGCCAATGATGTGCCCGAAGCCATGGGTCGCGTAAGCGAAAATGAAAACAGGTCTAAAATTGCAGTCACTGCAGAAAGCAAAGAAGAAGCGGATAGGATATTCAATGGACTTTCTGCAGGCGGACAAATTGAAATGCCCATTGCCGACAGCCCTTGGGGTTCGTATTTCGGCATGTTTAGAGACAAATACGGGATTGAGTGGACGGTGGATTTTGATCCGAAGTATAAAGGGAACATTTAGCAAGATGGACTTTATGCGAAAAATGCGATTTTCAATTGAAATAAAAGCTTCCAAGGGAAAGGTCTGGGATACTTTGTGGCAAGACGAAACGCTTCGGCAGTGGGCGGGCGTCATTGACCCGGGAACATACATGGCGGGAGTCCTGAAAGAAGGCGATGAAATACAATTCATCTCCGGAAACGGCTACGGGGTGACAAGCAAAGTCCTTAAACTGATGCCGAGCGAATTTTTATTGCTCCGACACACCGCGGATACGCAGGACTACGGAAAACGGGAGCGTGAAAAGCAGTGGACCGGCGGCGAGGAAAGTTACTCGCTCGCGGAGGCCGACGGCGCCACGACTTTAACGGTCGCGTCCGATGTTCCGGCGGAGTTGGAAGGATATTTTAAGGACGCATATCCGAAAGCTCTGGAGCGGGTGAAAAATTTGGCGGAGAGAAAGCAATAATGATGTGCCGTCAAAGAAAAATTTATGAAAGCGCTGAAAAAAACAAAAAAATGCAGCCGAGGATATAAGTAGAGAGGAAGTTGTCCGTGCTCTGTATGTTGACCTAGGTGTAAGAAAGAAAAAATAAATAAAAAAATATGGAAACTCTAGACTTCAACTATCTCGCTATTATTTCCGCCGCTGTCGCGAGTTTTGCTCTTGGCGGTGCGTATGTTGCATTGTTCAAAAAGCAGTTGGCGAAACTGAATGGCTCTGTTGATGCAGAAACGCAGGCGAAACAAAAACCCAAGCCAAAAGGTTTGATCGGTATTTTTCTTGCAAATCTTGTCATGGCGTTTGGGCTCGCGTGGTTTATCAATGCTCTCGGCACAAGTTCAGTTTCTGGCGCACTCTGGCTCACGCTTTGGTCGGTTGTTGCTTTTGTTGCCCCGCTTACTATCGGTCCGGTGTTGTGGGAAAGTAAAACTCTCAAGTGGTGGATTTTCAACAATGCTATAAATGTCATCTGCCTTTTTGTGATGATTCTTATACTGACTTTTTGGAAATAAAAGAATTTGCCGCAAAGCATCGGGAGTATCAATAGAGGATTTATTAAAATAAAAATATGCCAATATCAATTACATGGTTTCCGCCATCATGGCTTCTCATAAGAAACAAAGATAAAGTTATTTACATTGACCCTGCATGGATACAGAAAAATTTTGACAATTTTCCAAAGAAAATAATTTTTAGCCATTATCCCGATCCGATGGACGGCTTGCCGGAAGCGGATTTGCCCAAAGCAGACATCATTCTTGTTACACATCATCACCAAGACCATATTAAAACCGCTACATTAAATCGCCTCGCAAAGAGAAACACGCGAATTTTTGCGCCGTCAAAATGCGCAGAATTGATAGGGAGGCCGTTTGAGGAGGTTAAACCGAACGACGAACACGATGTTGGTGAAATCAAAATCAAGGCGGTCTATGCCTACAACACGGAGGCGGGACACTCCACCCGCAAGGTTCATCATAAAGGGGAATGTGTCGGCTACTTGCTGACAATAGACGGAAAAACGATCTATCACGCAGGAGATACCGATGTCATACCGGAAATGAAAGAGTTTGGGAAAGTTGATATGGCTTTTTTGCCGATTGGCGGGACATTCACCATGGACATACAAGAAGCGGTGCAAGCAACATCAATTATTAAACCAATAATCGTAGTGCCGATGCATTTTTTAAAAGCAAATCCGGACACATTTAAAAAAGAAACAAATAAAGCGGTTGTGCTTAAAACGGGAGAAAGTTTTGATTTATAAAAAGATATGAAATATATCCTCAGCGAAATTCGAAAAGATTTAGGGAAAAACATTTCTAATCCCGAATGTTGATCTGGGAATACATCCGGCATTGGCGGGCTTATTGTTGGGCGCTACTTTAAGTTTGCCTGTGGCGATAATAACCAGAGCTTACCCGCCAATAATCGGAACAGGAATTATTGGAAGTGTGATAATCGGGTTTATCGTTAATGCAGTTTTATAAAATAATTTGCTGTCAAAGAAAGCCTTATGAAAAGATACATAGTTTTACTGCGTGGCGTGATGCCTACGGGCAAGAATAAAGTGCCGATGGCACGACTGCGCGAAGTGCTTGAAAACGGCGGATTCAAAAATGTCCGCACATACATCCAAAGCGGAAATGCGGTCGTTGAAACAGAGCTTTCTTCGTCAGAAGTGGAACAGCAGGTACACGACCTTATTAAAAAGCATATCGGACCGGATCTGACTGTTGTGGTGCGGACTGGATCACAACTCCAAAAGGTTCTCGATGAGAATCCCTTCGGGAAAGGATTTGATATTTCAAGGGTATTCTTCGTTTTGTTTGCTCGTTCTCCCTTACCGCAGAAAATAAAAGAACTTGTCGCGCATGATTTTTTACCCGAGAAGCTGGCGATAACCCGAAGTGCCGGCTATATGTACATCCCGGGCACATACGGCAGTGGAAAACTCTCAAATAATTATTTGGAAAAGAAGCTGGGGGTTTCGGCGACTATGCGTAATTTCAATACGATGAACAAAATGATAGCCATGGCGTCAGAGAGCGTGAACTAAGACTGCGCGCCAACTTCGTCGACACTCGAGCTTTGCGTGCGGCGGCGGGGTGGAGCGAATGGTTTCGGTCAGCAATTCTTGATTAAATGAGTTCGAGCCGTACTGTTAAGACACACAAAAAAAGCAAATCAAATTTTTATCAAGATAAAACTTGTTGCTATTCTTATATTCTCTAATTTGCCAACAACTTTAAATCTGTAGCAATTCATCATTAATTAAGATTATGATTTAGAGAAATATTTGTCAAATATTTCTATAATCTCATTTTTGAATTGCTTTATGTCCTCTGGAAAAACCATAACGCTGTGTCTTTCAAAAGTACCATCTGCCTTCTTTTTGCTTTCATTAATATCCAAATATAATGCACCGTTTGTTGACCTTTTTACATCGAAAAAGTAAGTTCTGTTCCCTGCCTTCAATGTGCTGCTATAAATTTCTTCTTTCATATTTGAACCTCACCTGAATATTATTACATTTAGATTTGGTTAATAAAGTAATTTATTGGTAAGTTAATGTTAAATTTATATTAATATATATCCACAATTCGTAATTCGTAATTTGAAATTCGTAATTGACTATCTCACCACCAGAATACTCTGCCGGGCAGTAGAAAACTTTCGATTTTCTTCTTTTGTTCGGGTGTGAAGTCGCTGTCGGTTAGAACGAGGGATTGGAGATTCCGCAGTCTTCCCAAAGCCTCGGGAATTTCCTTTAAATCATTTTTCATCAGTACAAGCGATTTGAGTGATTTCAAATCTCCGATTCCGTCAGGAACACGGGTGAGTGAATTACGCATCAGGTCGAGTGTTTCGAGGTTCTGAAGTTTTTTCAGGCTTTCGGGCAGGGATGCAAGCCTATTCCAGCTTAAGTCGAGGGTCTTCAGTTTTCTCAGGTTGCCGATTGAGTTTGGCAGGTAATTTAACTGATTCCTGCTGAGCTTGACTTCCTCAAGGTTATACATTTTTCCGAATTCTTCAGGAAGTGTTGTAAGCATATTGTCATTCAGGCTGAGCGATTTTATATTATCGAGCAAAGCAATACTCACGGGCAATAACGTCATTTGATTGAATCCTAATACCAGGGCATTTAAATTTGGAAGAGATTTTAACTTTATAAAAGTATCATCAAGATTAATATTCGGATTTCCGCTTAGGCTCAAAGTATGCAAGCCTTTCAATTCCTTGATGGATGAAGGCAGTTTTTCTATCTGATTAAAATCGAGAACTAATGTATGCAAACCCTGAAGTTTCCCAATGCTTTCCGGCAGTTTCGTTAAATCGTTTGAATATAAATCCAGTTCCTGAAGTGAATGAATTTTTGATATAATATTAATTACTTCGTTAAAATTAAGCCCGGTATTATCTCCTATAGCCAAAGTATGAAGATTTGACAGTTTGGAAAAACCGTTAGGGAGCGATTTCAGATTATTCGAGTGCAGGTTCAGTTCTACAAGATTTGACAGATTACCAATTGACTCAGGCAGGACAGATAATTGATTCGAGGATAAATCGAGGTCCTGCAAGCTTCTTAGGTCAGCCATAGTAGCAGGCAGAGATTTTAAATTATTGTCTGATACATACAGGGACTTGAGATTAGTCACTGTACCGATGTTTTCAGGAAGCTCAAAAATCCCGTTAGACCTTAGATTAAGAGTATTCAGTTCAGGAAGTCCTGATATTTTTTCGATAGCAGATTTAATATTAAGCATTGGATTAACACTCAAATCAAGAGTATGCAAGTTCTTCAGATTGCCAATACTTTCAGGTAGTTCGATTAATAAGTTCTTAATTAAGTCAAGAGTTCTGAGATTCTCAAGCTGGCCGATTGTTTTGGGAAGTGCCACAAGCTTATTATCCCCAATCTCCAGGCTGACCAGCATTTTCAATTTACCAATGCTTTCAGGTAATGTTTTCAGATTATTGTAACCCAAATCAAGTGTAACGAGGTTCGATAAATTTCCGATTGAATTTGGTAAAAATGCAAGTTCGTTCCATCTCAGGTCGAGATACTTAAGATTTTTGAATCTGTCTATACTGTCCGGAAGTACAGATAATTTTTTATCTTTTAAGTCGAGTCTGATAACTTCAAGTGGAGATTTAAAGGCTTCACTCAGCGATTTAAAGCCCTTCAGTCCATTAAATTCAAGCGAATCAAGCAATCCATTCTGAGCATTACTAAGTGTGCTGAACAGAACTGTTGCCAATACATAAGCAAATATCTTATACTTTTTCATTATCAGGCTCTTCAATTTAATTTTTTATAAAATGCAAAATACAAAAAAAATAAATGTATAGTAACTAACTTATAAGTAATAATTATCAAAAAGCACTATTATCCGATATAATTTCCTTTTTTTTATAAAATTTCTTTGATTTATAATTATATATTTTGTTTGTATTTTATATTTCAGTCATTAATTATCCAAAAGTTAAATGCCCAATTAATACTAAATTTATCCCAAATTATTCATTAGGAAATTCATAATAGTTTGTAAGTGTCATGCTGAGAGAAGTCGAAGCATCTCATTCGTGTAAGAGATTCTTCGTCGTTTCACTCCTCAGAATGACAAGCCTGTTCTTAGTCCTTAGGTATTTCATAGTTTGTAAGTGTCATGCTGAGAGAAGTCGAAGCATCTCATTCGTGTAAGAGATTCTTCGTCGTTTCACTCCTCAGAATGACAAGCCTGTTCTTAGTCCTTAGGTATTTCATAGTTTGGAAGTGTCATGCTGAGAGAAGTCGAAGCATCTCATTCGTGTAAGAGATTCTTCGTCGTTTCACTCCTCAGAATGACAAGCCTGTTCTTAGTCCTTAGGTATTTCATAGTTTCTAATGAATATTTTGGGATAAATTCAAAATTTTCATACATGCAAATCCACAAATTCAAATTTGTTTCCGTCGAATAATCCCTTGTCGCTTAACTTGAGGCTTGGTATTACGAGCAGAGCCATGAATGATAATGTCATAAAAGGTGCGTTAAGACTTGAACCAAGCTCCTTTGCTCTTTTGTTGAGATTTGAATATTTTTCTGCAACTGTGTACCCATTTTCTGTGGACATCAAACCCGCAACGGGTAGGGGAAGCACTTTAACATTTTTTCCTTCGACAACAGTCATACCGCCTTTTGCTTCGATGATTGCATTAACGGCATCGCAAAGTTCTTCATCGTTTGTACCGACAGCTATGATATTGTGCGAATCATGTCCCACACTCGATGCAATTGCGCCGCTTCTCAAACCAAAATTCTTAATGAATCCGGATGCAGGCTTTGCATTCTTATACCTGTTTACAACTGCGATTTTCAAAATGTCATTCTCAATGTCAGAAACAAGATTACCATTTTCGATTTTTTCATCGGCAATTATTTCATTAGTAATTAACTGCCCGTCAAGAGCTTCGATTACTCTCAGTTTCTTTCCTGAAGGTGTAATATGAAAATCGGATATTGATTTTTTCTCAACATTGAATATATTAGGTTGTTCTGCAGTCACCGGTTCAATCTGTGTTTTCCCGTTTTCTGCTGTTAGTTGTCCCCGAATATATGTTTTCAGAACATTGAAATCTTTCAGATTGTCAACTATTATAAAATCAGCATTATCTCCCTCCTGAAGTAATCCTACATCAAGATTGTAATGCAAAACAGGATTGAGAGAAGCAATCCTCAGCACATTGAACAAATCGCTTCCCCTCGACAAAGCCCTTTTCACAAGCTCATTGATATGGCTGACGGCAAGGTCATCGGGATGTTTGTCGTCACTGCAAAACATACACATATCAGGTCTTGCATCAACTAATTTATAAAGTGTATCGAAATTCTTTGCCGCAGAACCTTCCCTAATGAGTATTTTCATGTTGTTGTAGATTTTATCAATAGCCTCATCAAGTTCAAAACATTCATGGTCTGTTGTAATACCGGCAGAAGCATACTTTATGAGTGATTCTCCCTTCAATCCCGGTGCATGTCCGTCAATCGGCAATCCGAACTCTTTTGTTACTTTGATTTTTTCCATTACATCAGGAAAATCATTCAACACTCCCGGAAAATTCATCATTTCACTCAGGTATTTTATTTCGTATTTTTCAAAAAGAATTTTTATATCCTCAGCAGTTAATAATGCTCCGCTTGTTTCATAAGTTGTCGCAGGAACACAAGAAGGGGCACCAAAGTAAAATTTGAACGGCACTTTACTTCCATTCTCAATCATATACTTCACACCCTCTACTCCAAGAACATTTGCTATCTCATGCGGGTCAGAAACGGCCGCAACCGTACCATGAACAACTGCAAGGCGTGCAAATTCTGAAGGAACAAGCATCGAGGATTCTATATGAACATGGGCATCAATGAAACCGGGAAGAATATAAATATCAGGTTTTAATAAATCATCTCTTTCAATACTTTTTATCTTTCCATCCTCAACAACAACAGTTCCCGGGAAAATTTTCCTGTTGATAATGTCAACAATATTTGCTGTGATTTCAAACAAATTTTAAATTTACAATATTTTCTTTATTACTTTAATTTATATCAATTCATAATTTTGTTTATCAACTTTATATTTAAATTTTTTTAAAAATAGAACACTGATGACACGGATTGTAACGGATTTTCACTAATAATTTTTTATATAAATTATTTTTTATTTCTTTCTATCATTTGTAAATATTTTTCTTCTTATATCAGGAGTTTTTCCAAAGTTTAATAATAATCCTATTTCTAATTCAGTTGCTTTCAAATAATTTATTAGCTGTAATTCATGTTCTTCAACAATACATTCTGCAGCTTTCAATTCAATTATTATCGAATCTTCAACCACAATATCAGCAAATTATTCACCTACTAAATGTTCATCATAATGTACTTTTATCGGTTTCTGTTTTTCAGCTTTTAGTCCAGCTTTTGTTAATTCAATCATCATTGCATTTTCGTAAACCTTTTCTAAAAAACCAAAACCCAATGTATTATAAACAGTATAAAAACACTTTATAATTTTATCAGTTAGATTTGAATGTAAGAATTCTTTCATATTTGTTATAGTTATAATATATACCTACTAAATCTGTGTAAATCTGTCTCATCTGTAAAATCAGTGTGCTATTCTTTGTTTTAATACTTCACTGATGACACAATTCTTACGAATTTACTAATTTAAAATTATCGCCACCTGCGGCGGATTTCAAGCTGGACTATACGGCTGAGGAATCGTTCCTCCGGAAGTTCATAAGAATAAATCTGCGGCGGTTTTTTTGTGAAGCCGACACCCTGGCATTGCGTGATTTCCGCATTGTGTTTCTTGTAATCGGGTAATTGCCGTATGTAATCGCATACATTTTTTGCACGGTTTGATGATAGATTCATGTTATATGCTTCCTCACCAAGCTGGTCTGTGTAACCTGTAACGGAAATAGAGTCGCCGTGCCTAAGGTTCTTGATGAAATTCTGGATTGCCTTCTTATCAATATTGCGTAGTATATCTCCCGATACCTTAAATATAGCAAGAGTAAGACGCTGTACCTCAAACTCTGATGTGTCTTTTTGAACGGGAATTTTCACTTCCGAATAGGAAACTGTTCCATATTTATCTTTGACAACGGAACTGACAACAAGAGGTTTGCCTCCAACAAGGCTGTTCACAAAACTTTCGGTAATTTCTTGTCTCATTAGCTCAGGTGTCCCTTTCCCTTCCTTGCTGAATAAAGATTCATTTTGATTTTGATATTCATTCAGCGACCAGTTTGTTACATTTTCAACGGGCTTTGATTCGACCTCGTGTTCCAGAGCCCGCACAGGCATTTCGGTGATTTCGATGTAACGGTTTTTTATGATTGGTTCGAGCAATTCATTATCCTCCGTTGTAATCATAACCTGGCGGTTATCTGCAAAGCCGTATTCATTTTGTGTACGTGTAAAAATTTCAGGTACACAGTTCCTGTCTGAACGTGTCATTAAGATTCTATCAGGCTTGATTCCCCAAAATTCCATCAAATAATTTCTTACTTCATTTGCTCTATTCTTCGCTAATTCGCAGTCTCCGTTTTCGCTCGTGGGGTCGGCAAAACCGGTAATAACAATGCCTGTATTTTTGTGTTCAATCATCCTGCTTCCGATTATGTTCAGTACGTTCTGATGATAAACAACAGGATTCACATCAAGTGAATCTATGTTGAATCCTTCGGTTGTTTTTAAGTTTTTGTAACGTGCCGGAATCTCTGATGAATTCTTGTCAAAGAAGACAAAAGGCAGAAGTGAGAATGCCTGTGTAACAAATTGCTGTTTAATTTGAAAATTGACTGCCTTTTCTTTTCTGTTGTCTTCATAAACAGCATAAGTTGTCAGCTTGACCTTGAGTTCGGGGCGGTCAATAATATAAAGTGTATCTGTTCTTTTGTAAATTTCATTTGTTATTATCAGGTTCTGAATTTGTTCAGTATTCTTTTCCTTAAAAACAGAGTTCCCCTGCTTGAATGAGTTCTGTGCAATATCAGGTAATTTGATTGTAATTGTATCAATCTCATATTTCCTGCGGATTTCTTCCCTAACCGGTAAAGTTTCCCTTGGAGAATATTTTAGTGCAACACCTATTGCAAGTGTTGAAACTTTCCATTGCAATACCTTTACTAAATTTGTTAATCCATAAGTGAATGAAACTTCGGGTGCTGCGAGCAAAGTCCTATCCTTGTTTAGCGGCAGTTCATAAGAAGCACCTACTTTAAGGCTTGTAAGAAATCCTGCAACAAGGTCAATTTTTCCTGAATAAACATTTCGTGTCCTTGTTCCGGTTTCCGGAAAAACACCATAATCAGCAGGCTTTGTAATTTGTTCTTTCTGTGAATAATCAGATTGAATCAGAAATCCTAAATTCAGTCCGGCGTATAGAAAAAAATTATCGAATAACTGAGAACCAATCATAGGTTCAAACGCTATCGTAGAAAATCCTGCATCGAGCCTGTGCTCAAATTCACCATCAACAAGACTGTCGTTCGGAAGAAGAACCAAGGTAGGTTCAGTTTCTTTAAGTAGTCCTCCGATATTGAACCATCCTGCCCTTATGGATAAAAGGAAATTATCGGAAAAAGGAATTTCGAATAATCCGCCTAATGATGGTCCTGAACCTGTGCCTTCCCTGAATTTAGGACAGCAATTAGGCACACCCGGCAGTCTTGTGAAGTTTGCGGCATGGAGATTCATATTAAAATCGGCGAAAACGCCATAACGCATTCTTAGGGTTTCGGTATCAGTCTGTGCAAATAATCCGATTGCACTAATAACTATAATGAATATTAAAGAAATGATTTTTCTTTTCATCTACCCTCTGAATTTACTTTTATAAATTAAGCAATTTAAAAAATATATGTAAATTATATGAAAATATCTATATAATTAATGTAATTACTATTAGTAAAAATCTGAACTATTTATTTTAGCTTCTCAATATTATATTTTATCAATAATTCTTTCCATTTTTTGATATGGCTAATATTTACTTCCGTAGATGATTTTGCTTCAATTACTAGATTACTAATATAATTATCCATAAATCTAAAATAATAATCAACAAAACGAAGATAATACTTTAATGATGGAATAATCCCATTTGCAATTATTTCAATATTATGTTCTTGCTTAATTTTTAATATTAATTCGGAAATAAAATTCTCTTCTTCTTTAGATTGAAAATTATCTGTATTAGTAGTCAAAATATAATATCTTTCTATTCTTGTATTCTTTGATTTTTTTAAAATGTCAAAAATCATATATCTATCAATAGGTAAATTATGTTTGATTTCAATTATCTCAAATGGAGTCCCTTCTTTATTGTAAATTTCAATATCACCAAAACTATGCTTATCGGAACTCGTATGAACATTTAAAGGCTTTAATATTTTATTATTATATCTTTTTATAACCTTCATTAATTCTTGATATGCAGAATAAATTGCAATTACAGGAAGCCTTGAACTGTATTTTAAATTGAAATGTTCTTTAAACATTGATATAATCACGTTTATATTTGTTATTTGATTTATTTCTTTCTTATTATTAGATATCTCGAAAATCTTTTCATCTCTTCTCGATAAATTAGTAAGTTGAAAAAGAAAATATAACAAATAAAATTCAGGATCTTCTTTTTTCACCTGGACATCATTTAATATTTCAAGAAAAGCTTTTTTCAATTTTTCATTTCTTATTTTTAAGTTTTTACCTTCTTTTAGTGTCCATGGAATCTTCTCTCTTGTTGCTAATGTTAGAAATGCTGTTTCTTTGTTTGAATATCTTGGGAAATGATTTTTGAAAAAAGTCGCTGTAACTTGGGTATCAAGACTACGAGCAGAATAGCCATTTTTGAAATCAGTTCTATGAAATCTGATATCCTGATTAGGAGTAATGAGTTTTTTCAATAAACTGGTAATCAAAGCAGAAACAAGGGATTTATTCTTATCAATATTTTTTATAACAATATCAACTTTTTCAACAATAACAGAATTTACTTTTTTTGGATTTAATGATTTTGATTTCTTTAATAAATTTTCAAGAATTTCAAAAGGTGTCATATAAATACCATTTCTATTTGTTCATCCTCAGTCTGACTCAACCTCTCTTGTGCATAATTCACATATTCAGGATTAATTTCGATTCCAATATAATTCCTTTTTAGCATTTTAGCAGCGACACATGTTGTGCCACTACCACAAAAAGGATCTAATACTACATCATTTTCTTGGGTTAAAAGTTTAATTATTTGCTGAATAACATATTCAGGATAAACCGCAGGATGCGGATTTCCCCTTATTGATTCGACCGGGCTTTCAATTATATCTTTTTTCATAGACTTTCCATAAATTCTAATAATCGTGAATCCATGTTTTTCTATGTGCATTTTTCTGCCGCCTTCTTGCCCACCAAAGGGCTGTGAATGTATATTTCTGATTTTCATTCTGAAGCTTTCGAGTTCACCTTTTTTTACTTCATTAATTACTTTATCAAGTTCTTTTTTTGCATTTACTTTTTCTTCTTTACTTAAATCAGATTTATCCAATAATTCATAATATTTTTTACCGATACCATTTCCATTGTTTGAGTTTTTCTTTGATGACATTTTCAGAATTTCAAGATAATCTAAGTATGCATCCTGATTGTAATAATATTCATTACTTTTAACAAAAATGAAGAATGGCTCAGTTGATTGGACTAATTTTCTTTTATCTTGTCTTGGTGTTGGATTAAGTTTTATCCATGTCAGATTATTAATTAGTTTAAGTTTGAATTTTTCAAGAACACCTAAAGCAAATTTATAAGGTATCAAGGATAGTGAGCCTTCTATATATTTATCTCCTAAATTAAAAACAATTGAACCGGATTTTTTTGTTAATCTGACACACTCAAAGAAAATTTCATATAGATTATCTAAATACTTTTTTTCTGATGACTCATTTCCAATTCCCCCATATCCATATTCTCTTTGCTGAAAGTAGGGTGGTGAGGTTATTATCAAATCAATCGAGTTTGCAGGAAATTTTTTTAACTCAATAGAACTATCACCAATAATTATTTTATTATTAAATTCCATTTTTAATCTGTAAATTTATCATACAAATTTACATCAATTTTATTTTATATATAAGTTTAATGATGTATTAATTTTAACTAATTTCTCTCACCTAACCACTCTCATAATCTTTATATATTTGTTGCTCGGTGTCAACTCTCTTTCTCTCACTTCCCATCACCCATCTCCACCAGCTTATTCACTGTATTCCAGTTTCTCGTTGTTGCTGCCACTTTCAGTTTATTCTCGAAAAAATTATTATTCAATTTCGTTCTGCCGTAACCATTAGGACAATGCAAATAAACTTCTTTGCCGATTATTATGAATTTATCAGGTGTGTAGTCGAGTTTTACTATCTTTTCCAAATCGGCTTTCATTGGAGTTTCAGCAAGAAAAGTTACATATAAACTTTCAATGTCAATCCCTTTTTGCTTTAGAAACGGATTTACAGAAAGAACCTTCTTCATCTCTGAAATTGTTCTGATAATTACAGGCACATCAAAATTGTATTTCTCAAAAATTTTCTTCTCAATCCTTTTTGAAAGCTCGGTGCCGGACAGCTTTTTTTCAGCTTTGAAAATAACATTTCCGCTTTGAATATATGTGATTACTTCTTTTAATTTCAATTCTTCATACAATGCTTTGAGGTCTGCCATTTGAATTTTCTTCTGACCGCTGACATTAATCCCCCTTAGAATTGAAATATATGTTTCCATAGCTAATTATTTTTAAATATTGATCCTCTCTTTAAATCCGTATACGGATAAATCTTTCTTTCTTTCAATTTTTTTATCAATTCAGTTCCGCCATTTTCAAATTTATATTCCAGTTCATCAGCTGTTATTCCAATCATTAACATTAAGCCATATTTTTTTTCATCAATTTCAAACTCTGAATACTTATCAAATATCAAAGCAGTGATTTCACTTGAATCCGACATAAACCGTTCACTTAAATCCATTGTCTCGCCTGAATTTAATGAAGCATCTAATGTATAATAAGCAAGATTAGAAATTAAATCAGGTCCCCAATCCATATCATACTTATGACATATCATTAATTCATAATTTCCTGCATCACTTGGTTTCTGATCTTTACCAAACAAATCACCTGTAATATAAACTATACCATCAATATGTTTTCTATACATAAATACATCAGCTCTGCCGCCATTTTCCCAACCAAAATTAAAAGGTGTTATTGCATGCATAACTGTATCAGTAGATTCACCTAAAATAATATTTAATTTCTTTTGTATATCCGGATTATCAAATTCAATATTATTTTGATTATTATTTGAAATCACACATATCATACCTATAAACAAAAAAAATATTTTTATTGGTAGTATCATATGAAAAGTAAATTGGATTTTACTTCACAGAACCGCTTATATAATCCATCAGGTATTTATTATCGTACCTTGTCGAGCTGAGCTGGATTTTCACAATATCGCCAATCGAAATCAATCCCACCAGCACCTTGTTGTGAACCACAGGCAGATGTCGAATTCGGTTTTCGGTCATAACTGTTTCAACATAATCAGTATCATCTTCGGCTTCCACGACAATCACTTTCTTAGTCATAACATCCCATACCTTCGACTTCCAGCAGGTTTCGGGCTTGTTGTGTAACTCCTTGATTATATCTCTTTCGCTGAGAATACCCATAATCTTTGCCTCGTTGTTCAGCACAAGCAGAACACCGATTTTATTATTCACTAAAATTGAAATCGCATCGGATAGTGCCTTATCTTCACCGATTGTGAAAACTTCAGGACCCTTTGTTTTTAAAATATCACGTACTTTCATAAACCCTCCTAATTAACAAACCACAATATTAATTATCACGAAAAATAAAGTAAAATCCTAAAAAAATAAATTTACGTTATAATAAATTAAAAGTCAATAAATTTATCAAATGAATAATTGCCAAATTTGTGAAATTAAATTCCGAAACTGAAATATCATTCATTCAAAAATCATTTGCTAATACACTCATCGAGATTTACGACATTCTCAGCCGCAGGGTTGCAACATATCCGATAGGATTTTATAACACAGGTAAACAAAAAGTTAGAATTAATATGAACGGTTTTCAGAATGGATTCTATTACTTCATCATTAGAACAAATAATGATATACAAAAAGGAGTGGTGATATTGCAGAAGTGAAATATTGTTAATTATTGTTGATTCTATTTCTGGTAAATTGGATTGCTGATTTTATATCTTCCCGTTCGAGGTCCGGAAGCTCTGTTAAAATTTCTTTAACTGATAAACCTGAAGACAACAAATCTAATATATCAATAACTCGTATTCTCATCCCGCGGATGCGTGGTTGTCCTCCGCATTGTTCAGGATTTATTGTTATTCTTTCGTAAGTCTTTTCCATCTTCCTTCTTTTTATTTATTTTAAATGAAAATTAAATATATATGTTGTAATATTTTTGTATCAACAATGTATCGTAGTCCCAGGCGAGGGGTCTCCTTCCAGGAATAGCTCTATAAATCGGTTCATCACTTCTTCGGATGTGAAGATTACATCGGCATTGCGGACTGCTCCCATCATACGTCCGAGTTCGCTCAGCAGAAAGAGTATCCTGTCCATCGGTATCTTGGTTACTGAAGCGATAATGTTATCATCATATCTGTTGGTGATAAATCCGTAGCTGTCGAGAATTTTTTCGATTACAATTCCCCTGCGTGTACGGCGTATGTTGTCTGCGGCTCCTCCGCGGAAATTGAAGTTAATGTAATTGGTATTAATTTCCTCACTGACAAATGTGTCAAGACGTGAAAAATGATAGCCAAGACGTGAAAAGAAGTTCAGGTAGTTTTCGGAAACAAGTGCATAAGTCCTGGCTCCCATCACGCTTTCGGAACGGTAAACATCAACCACATTGCCGAATACCAGGCTTGCGAATCCTTTAGTATCTAACGACAGATGTCCCGACCAGCGTATTCCAGGTGTTGTCATTCCCTTAATGAGTGCAAGTAATGGCTGTGAGACTATGTTTTGGGGTGTAATCACCTCCGTCTCACCCTCTACTTTCAATCCGTTCCCGAGGTCAATCACATAGAAATCGAGAGGTACATCAAACTCCAGCTTGTATATTGTTCCGGTATCGTAATTATCGCGGCTGTATAGCGAAAACATGTGTGTCAGAGCCTTCTCGTGTGTGTAGCGGATTATGTCGTGCAATGTCTGGCATTGCAGAGGATTGAAATTCGGTTCATTAGGGTCAGTCAGGTTCAGCTTGAAAATGTATTTACCTACGCTGTGCCATATTTTTGACATTGGGCTGTTGATAAACGCATTGTTTTCTATGATGGAAGCTTTGTATGAATCAATCAATTCACTCACCCTGCTCAGATAGACTCTGCCTTCGTCGGCATAAATAGTAACTTCCATTCCGTTCTGCAATAGCTCCGATGCATTATTTGTATTTGTCAGCATAGGCACACCTTGTTCACGTGCAATGATCGAAAGATGCCCGGTTGTACTTCCAACATCGGTTATGACTGCCGATGCCTTATGTATCAATCCTGCAAACTCAGGAAGGTTCTTCTTTGCAACAAGTATTCCTTCCTTTGGAAAGTTCTTCAGGTCTTTCAGATGTTCAACAATGAACACAGTCCCAAACTTCACACCATGGCTTGCACACTCACCCGAATCAATCAACAGTTTATATTTCTTGTCAATTTCATCAAGCGAGATTGACTGCCGCTTCTCCCTGCCGAGCGATTTAATCTGCAGGGGCCTTGCCTGTAATATGAACACTTTTCCGTTCTTGTCAACTGCCCATTCTATATCCTGCGGCGTCTGAAAATGCTCTTCTATCCTCAGTGCATAGCCGACAAGCTCTTTAATCTGGTATGAATTCAGGCAGGGAGTATTCAGCATATCATCGGTAAGTTTGCTCTTGTGAATACTTCCGTTTAATTCTGAGATATTAAGAATATCCTGCTTTCCCGGGGAGAATCTTAATAAATCTGCAACTTTATCATGACTGACAACAAATTGTTGAGGGACTACCTTCCCCTGTACGACTAAGTCACCAAGTCCCCAGACACCCTGTATAATGATTCCTTCGTTGATATGCAATGGGTCAGCTGTGTACAATACTCCTGCAGAATGAGCATCAATCATTTCTATAATTCCGACGCTCATTGGCATATCCTCATCCCTCAAACCTGAAAGGTAGCGATATACCAGCGATTCAGGTGAATATTTGGATACAAGAACTTCAATGCAAGAATCTAAGAGATTTTCTTTCTTGACATTCAACAGAGATTTATGCAATCCCGCAAAAGAAAAGTTGGCACTGTCCTCGCCGATAGCACTCGACCTGACAGCTAATCTCAATCCATTCTTGTTTGGAAAAGCTTTTTGATAAGCTTCATTTACAATCTTATCCAATTCATCGGGCAAATCTGCATTGACAATCATCTCCTGCGTCTCGCGGCTGGCTTTCTCTATTTGGTTGAACTCGTCAAAATCCACATTATAAAATATCTTGTTCTTCCTGCCTCTAAGGTCGCTGTTCAACATTACATTTTCAAAAAACCTGACCGAAAGGCTGAATCCGTCAGGCACAGGAATACCAAGCTGATTTTTTATTTCACCGAGCCGACTCATCTTACTTCCTACGACGAGGTAAAGGCTTTCGTCAATTTCATCGAGGTTATAGTAATAAGGTATATCGTCAATTATCTTCTTATACTTTGTGCAAGTGTTGCATTCAAAGCTGGGACAATCGAATCCTTCGGGACAAAGCACGCGCGGTAAAAGAATTTTATAGCAGGTGTCCCTCAATTCGGTAAATTTATCTTTGATTTTCCAGTATCTGCCGCTGACCAGTTCGATAAAATGAAAAATCAGCCTGTCGAGTGCATCAATCATATTATCGAAGGAACGTGTGGCATAGCCGCGTGAGAATGGTTTTCCCGAGTTAATAAGCTCCGACAAATCGCTCATGATTTTATGCGACTCGTCATTCGCTTTCAGGAATGCCTGGAAATGCTCGAACTTCTCCTGGAAAGAAGTCACTTCCTTAGGCCTGAACTTAAATATATTCTTCAGTTTTTCGAGCATTGTTTTATTGATGATATCATTTACCGTCTCACAAAGATAAATTTAATTATCGTGTGAACAAATAGGGGAGAGTAATTATTGGTTGTTGAATAATTATATTGCCAAAAATTATATTAAAGATTTTATACCTCAATCACCTTATCTCGAACCTGGCTTTGATTTCATATCTCAGTTTAATTTTTCTGAAATTATCGTTGTTTGAAGATTCAGGAGTTGACATAATTGCATTGCTTGACATTTGTGAGCCCCACCAGCGATTGTTGTCTTCGTTTAATTCTGTTATCGAAATTACATCTCCAGTCTTCTTGCCAATGCTCGACACTAAATAATCAGCCTTATCCTTTGCCACTTTCAATGCTTCAATCTTAACTTGCTTTCTGTAATCGGTTAATTTTTTATTCTTAAGCTCACCGATTCTCATATAATCAATACCCTTCGATTTAACTTCTTTGGTTATTTCATCCACTTTTTTAAAATTATTTAGTATCAATTCATATTGTTTCGCATACAAAAAATCCTTCCCGATATTTCGCCAATAATTGCCTACTTCTTTGACGATAATTTGCTCCTTGGTAATTCCTATTTTATTCAAATCGTTCATCAGGTTAGTTTCAATTTCATTCAAAGGCACTTTGGTTTTGTAATCTTTATATTCTTTTGTTTTATCAAATTCTTCTTTCCAGTATTCTTCAATCCCTATGATTAACCGGATTTCATCAGGTTCGACCTCCAACTCCGCACTTCCAATTACCTCGATACACCTTTCCTGTTGTACGAGTTCTGCGTTCGATTTGATAATACTTAAGCAAAGCAATAAAGCGAGAATCATTATAATTTATTTCATATTATTTTCCCTAACCCTTGTTGATGAATTGTATATTATGCAAATTAGTTATTTTCGGAGCAACTTTCTAATTCTCATCTTCGTTTAATAATACTAAATTAAATTGAATAGCCACTATCTTCAGATAGTGGAGTCATGAACTAACATGACCGGGACTTTAGTCGCTTATGCTAAGTGGATAAATCCAATTTTTTTGATGCAATAAGTCCTCTACTTAAAAGTAGCGGCTATTCATTATTTGTGGCTTATCATTCAACCGGAATCATATTTTTATTTTTATTCACCCATGTTTTGAAATCCTGAATTTCAGGATTTAATTCACGAGCCAATTCTATGCTTCTCGATTTGCAATAGTAATCGTTAAAATCTGCTTTGAACTGGAACATATTTCCCATTTCGTCTGCTCCGGGGAATCCGAATGTCCTGTAAATATCCGCAGGAACTGCATTATACTTTACTTCCTGTCCCAACGCATCCGTGAATGCCGATGCAAGTTCCTCACCCGTCGGATGGTCACCTGCAATGCCTATAGTCTTGCCGATAAAATCATTTCCTCTTTTAAAAATTCCGTAAGCACATTTTCCGATATCTTCTGCTGCTATGCTCGGCAGTTTTGCGTTACCCATAGGGAAAGTAATCGCAAGCTTACCATCTTCACCTCTTTTGGGTCCCAATCCGAAGTATATAAAATTATCCCAGTAAAACACAGTGTTCAAATGTGTAACAGGAACACCCAGCTTATCGAATACCTTATTCGCTTCGCCTTTTGCATCAAAATGCGGTACATTGTACTTGCCCATAAGAACCGGCATTCTGTTGTCGCTCAATGGAAGATGCTCGCGAGTGTCATCCAAAGTTGACCAAATCACATGCTTAACACCTGCATGTTTTGCTGCTTTTGCCTGGTTACCCGCCTGTTCTAATTCCTTCTCAGGTGAGAAATGCTCCCAAAAATTTGTTACACAAAATACACCATAAGCCCCCTCGAATGCTTTGTTCAGCGATTCCTGGTTATCGAGG
>JAKAKE010000026.1:0-13338 GCA_021824625.1 Bacteroidota bacterium
TATTTTGTAAAATACATCTTTTATTGTCTTTATTTTATTAATAGTTAATTCATTAAGAAAAATCTTGTATTCCTGTAATCCTGTAATCGTGTTCAGACATTGCTTGGTATTTCATTCCCTGCTTCCTTAATCCCTTCTTTAATTTTCAAACTTAATAACATAACAAATCCGACAATGAAAAATAATGCCAAAGTTAATATTGCCCACCTGTACGAACCGCTGAATTGCAAAGCTAATCCGAATACAAGAGGACCAATCCAGCTTGTTCCCTTATCGCTGATTTCATATAAGCTGTAATATTCCGCTTCCTTGTTCTTTGGTATCAAATGCGAATACATTGAACGGCTCAATGCCTGTGAAGCTCCCAAAACAATTGCTATGACTCCTCCCAATATATAAAATCCGGATTCCGAATTCAAATACTGGAATGAATAAAATACACATCCGGTCCAGATTACAAGCGATATTAACAATGCTCTTTTTGTTCCTATTGTGTTTGCCATGTATTTGAAAAGTAAAGCACCGAAGAATGCCATAAACTGTACCATAAGGATTACTGTTGTCAGAGTTGACATTGACAATCCCAATTCTTCCTGTCCGAATACTGCCGATATAGCGATTACTGATTGCACTCCGTCATTATAGAGAAGATATGCAATAAGAAATAGTAAAGTTTTAGGATATTTCAATGAGCCTTTTATTGTTGCCAACAACTCTTTAAATCCGATTGAAATTAGCTTCTCCCCTTTTTGTATTTGCTTTGCAGGCTGCCTGATTTTTAATGAGAGCATTGGAATAATTGTGAACAAAGCCCACCAAATACCTGCTGATACAAGATTCAGACGGATTGCCATTTCTGAGGTTAATCCTAACTTTGAGGCATTCAAATAAAGGGCAAGATTCAGAGCTAATAAAATACCTCCTCCAAGATAACCGAATGCCCAGCCGATTGAAGAAACCGCATCCCTGCGGTCAGTTTCGGCAATATCATTCAGGTATGCATTGTACATTACAGCCGCCGCACCAAAGCTGATGTTTGCAATAATGAAGAACAAAGCACCAAGAAGATAATTGCTTCCTTGCAGGAAAAACAAACCCATTGTCGAGAACGAGCCGATATAGGCAAACAATCCCAGCATAAACTTTTTCTTATGTGTATAATCAGCTATTGCACCGAGCAAAGGCAAAACCAAAACCTGCAAAAGCACTGATGCAGAAACAACATAAGGGAAAAATGAGCCTGAATGAATCGGTACACCGAGTATATGCACAAAGCCCTGTGCATCGGCTCCCGCCTTGGTTACAGAGGTTAAGTATGGACCGAGAAAAACCGTAATCACAGTCGTATAGAAAACCGAATTAGCCCAGTCATAAAAATACCAGCCAATTCTTTCTTTTCTTGTGCTTAGTTGTGTTTCTGACATTAATAAAATAAAATGTTAAAAAATAATAGTTACAAATATCATAAAAAATAATTCATAATTAATAATTAGCTATTTAAACGTTAGACTATAGGCTGTAGTTGGAAGCTGGAAGCCGGAAGCTTGAAGCGGGAAGTAGGAAGCCGAAAGATAAAAGAAATTTTGAATGTTGTATTTTTTATTTCGGTTGTCATTCTGAACTTGGTTCAGAATCCATAGCGTAAAATCCCCATCTATTTCTTAATTTTTTCCTGCCTCCAACTTCCGGCTTCCGACTACCAGCTTCCAACTTTTTAATTGTGAATTATTAATTTTTCTAACTATATTTGCTTTCGCTTAACCTTATTATTAATTCTGAAAGTGTAATATGTCTGCTCCGCAGAAAATTAATTCCATAATTATTAAAATTATAACTAATCAAATCGAATCCACCGACCACCAAATAGACAAACTCACCTATGAACTCTACTGCTTGACAGAAGAAGAAATTAAAGTGGTGGAGGGAGAAGGAAAATGAATATAAACTTCAATCAAGTAGTTTCTTTTGATGATGAAATAAGGCTATCAATGGAATGTATAAGAGCAGGTATAAAATACTTTAGCAATTCTGGTTACACAACAATTACTTATTTCTTGCCACTATTGTTATTGTCAGCTGGTTATGAAAGAATTCTTAAGTTATTATTTATTTTTAATGAAATTCAGAATAATAAAAAACCTCCAGATAACAAAAGGCTTAGATCCTTGGATCATGGGATTTCTTCAATATTAAATGAAGTAATAAATATTGCTGAAAAATCAAATATTTATAAACAAATCCCAGACAGAATTAATGATATAAATTTTTTAAAAGATAACTGTTTACAAAAATTTATCAAAATTCTTAGTGAGTTTGCAAAAGATACAAGATACTTTAATTTAAACACTATTACAGAAGCGAAATTACAACATTCAAAACCTGAGGAATTATTAAGCTTTTTCAGAGAATATATAATCGAGAGTAATCCTGAAATTAAAAATAAAATCACAAATGAAAATTTTGATACTAAAATATTATATCAAGAGATAAATAAATTTATTGTTGAACTATTACAAAAATTTACGAGAGTAATTTGTTTCTTTTTTACACAAGGAGCTTTCGGAATTGAAGCTCGCCAATATAGCGCGGGTTTATTAGAACCATTTTTATCATTAAAAGATACAGAATTATCTATTATTAAATACTAGTATTAAATTAATGGATTAACCGATAAGGAAATAAAAGTGGTGGAAGGAGAAGGAAGATGAAAAATTAGAAATAAATAGTGAATATTTATAAATAAAGTGGAAAACTAATTCATTGTTTATGTAATAACATTTATTATTTTGAAATTAGAAGAAATAAAAAAAGTTTAGTAATAAGTAAACTAAAATGAGTAAATTTGCGTTACTGAAAATTGATACTGTTAAAGGAGATCGTAAATTCTCTAAGTTAGAAATTGATGGTTATTGTGAATTCGATGATTACGAGGTAAATGTAAGAGTAAATTATGATTCCCAAATGAATTCAATTTATCATCGTATGGATAGTTTGTCTAGAGGGGAAAAGTTACCCCCCAAGCAATTTAGAATACTCAAGGGTGGCTTGAAGAATGTAACTGAATGCGAGATCAAAACAGATAATTTAAGAGTATATTATTATATTGATAAAAAAGATGGTAATATTATTATAATCGGAGGTTATAAAAAAGGTCAAGAGAAAGATATTAACCGTTTTCGTGGTATTATTAAAAGATACCATGAAACTAAAAAGGAGATAAAATGAAAAGAGAAGAATTACTTAAGAGCAAAGAATATTGGATAGGTGAAATTCAATTAGAATTATTTAAATTTATTGAAAATTATATGAAAAAAAATAACCTATCAAGAAAACAATTTGCAAATAAATTAGGTGTTACTAAAGGTTATGTTTCTCAAATATTAAATGGTGAATTCGATCATCGAATTTCAAAATTCGTAGAATTATCATTAGCAATTGGAAAGGTTCCAAGGGTTGATTTTTGTGATATTGAACAAATAATCTATTTAGATGAATTAAATGAATTGCATACTAGAAGATATAATAGTTTAAATATAGAATTAAAATTTGATGCAAATCTCGGTATTTCTAAGTCAGTTCAAGAACAATCACAATCAAAATCCTTTTTTTCAATGGATGAAATAATTAATTTGAAACCAGAAGAATATTTTAAATATGAAACAAAAAAAGAACAAGAAATCGCTGAATAATAAGAATGAACCTATAACTATTAGTTTAAAAGGTTTTGGTATTTTGTTGTATAATCATGTCGAACCAGGTTTAGATATAATAAGCAATTTTGATATTTCTAAGTTAAAAGTTGGTTTCAATATTGATTTTGCTTATAATCTCGATAATAACGGATTCCAATTAATTTTATCAATTTTATATTCATATAATTTAAATGACAAGGATATTGTATTATTAGAATTAAAATTATTATCCGAATTTCTAATTTCTGATATGAAATCAGTTATTAAAATTGTAGGTGGTAATTTGAAAATTCCTGACGATTTATTAGTAAAATTTACAAGTATTGCTTATTCAACAGCTCGTGGTATTGTTTTTTCAAAAACACTCGGTAGCTTTTTAAATCAATTTACTTTGCCATTAATTGATCCTAAAGAAATTGTTCAGAATAAACTTAAATCTATGTCAGCAAATAAAGAAAAAATTACTGAAAATATATAAATAACTCTTTTATTATATTTCAAATCACACAAATCACTGTTCAGACAACTTGCGTCCTTCTCGGCTTCTTCACGTCTTTGCGTGAAACCAAAAAACTCCCACGCCCACTGGGAGAGGGATTCAGGGTGAGGGAATAAAAAACAATCAGCGAAAATCCGTCCCATCCGTCAAATCCGTGTGCTATTTTGCTTCTCTGCGTCTTTGCGTGAAACCATTTCCCCTCTTCAGCCTACAGTCTAAACACCTACAGCCTACAGCCTATTTTTTTAAAACCATTTTAAAATATTTTTCTTGACATATCACTTCCACATCCTTATCTTTGCACCGCTCGTTCTTTGCTAACTTATGTCGGGCTGAATCCAGTCGTTACCGGAATGCTTTTCCCCCTTTGTAAAAGGGGGATTCAGGGTGTTTTATTTCTTACTTTATAAACTTTCTTACTTTATAAACTTTATAAACCTACAACTTTTCAATTATATAACCACAATTCATAATTCAGCATTCATAATTCAGAATTGTTATTACATATCACTTTTTGCCTACCCCAATGTGACATCACCATGACAAACAGTGACAAAACAGGACATTTTTTGCCTTATTTCCCATAAAGCAATATTCATTACTCTTTACAAATCATTTATAATTACTGAATGGCAATCCAAAAATTAAAAAAAATGTGACAAACCATGACAAAACGTGACATTTTAAATTTAAACATTAATAATTCATTGAAAATTCTAAATTTAAAATTGAAAATTAAGCAGGTTGTTTCTCTTTTTTGACACAAATTTTAATACAATCGACCACATTCACCATATTGATAAATAAAGAATTAAATCAAGATTTTGAGCAGATGAAAAATCGTGTCAAACCTGCTCAAAATGCCCAAATCTGCCCAATTTTGGCTCCATATAACCAAACTTCTCAGCGGCTCTGCGGCTCTGCGTGAGGGAAAATTATCAATTATCAATTATCAATTTTCAATTCTATTCGTAACGTAGTGCATCAATCGGGTCGAGCTTTGCGGCTTTCCATGCGGGATAGGCACCGAAGATGATGCCGAGTAGTGTGCAGATGATTATGCTGAAAATTACCCAGGAATATGGCAGGACAAGCGATATATTCATCAGCGAACCGAAGAAGGCACTCGCAACGAGTCCCATTATTATTCCGATTATGCCGCCGATTTGGCAGAGTGTGATTGCTTCGATTATGAATTGGTAAAGTATCCAACGACGCTTTGCACCGACTGCTTTGCGAATTCCTATTTCACGTGTTCTTTCTTTGACAGACACGAGCATGATGTTCATTATGCCAACACCTGCGGCAATGAGAGCTATTATACCTGAAAATGCTCCGAAGTAAGAAAGGAAGCCGGTGAAGCTTGCAAATTGTTCTGTCAAGGATTCGTTGGTTTCAACTTCAAAATCGTTTTCCTGCCAGGGTTTCAGGTTACGTATTGAACGCATGATTCCAATCGCCTCATCAATTGCCTCATTCAAAGATTCATAGTCCTGAGACTTGATTGTAATAAACAAATCATATTCCCACAATGAAGCATAATACTTAAGAAATTCAGTCAAAGGGATAATTACCCTGTTATCCTGGCTTTCACCCAAAACTGCACCTTTCGATTCGAGTACACCAATAACCGTATAAGAGTGATTTTTTATTTTGATTTTCTTGCCAATCGGGTCAATATTCGGAAATAACTTCACAACAACATCATTTCCGATTACGGCAAAATTCCTGTTGTAATCAATATCTTCCTGGGTAAAGGGCCTTCCTTTGCTGATACCAACATTCTGAGCAGTGAAGAAATTCTCATCGGCACCTAATAAACCCACATCAGAGTCAGTCTCATTTTCGCCGTATTCAATAGTATTACCCATTGAAAAACCCTGTGCTGTTACGAACTCGGCGAGTGTCATATCCTTTTTGAGTTCTTTCAATACAGAATATGTAATTGGTTTTCTTTTTCGGTATTTCCTCCAATTATGCCCCATGTTAAGAGCAGGAACTCTGTAAATGAAGAATGAATTTCTCCCAAGTGCTTCCATTTCACTGAACACAGAACCGTTGATGGAATCAACAAGAGAGCCTGCACCAATGATGGCAAACACACCTATAGAAATGCTGAGCAATGTCAGAAAGGTTCGTAGTTTGTTTGTACGAACAGAATCAAATGCCTGTATTACACTCTCGCCTATATTCATTCTTTAAATTTTTAATTTATAATTTTTAATTTATAATAAATTTTTAATCAATTCACAATTAATAATTAATTTTCAATTTTTGATGAATTTTTTAATTTTCAATTTTCAATTATAATTATTTTTTTAATTTTCAATTCAACATTCAACACCCAAGACTCAAAACAAGTTTATTTTTCCAGAACCCTATTTCAAATCACATCATTGTTTACCTGTCCTCTCTCCATTGAGAAATAAAATTAGAATACTTTTTTCCTAATACCACCGCATTCTCATAATCATCACTCTCCGCAATAACGTCAAAAGCAGCCCTCTCCTTGTCGGGCACAAGCAGCACCGAATCCCCGTCAACATTCAGTTTCACGCCTTCGATTAATTCCCTGTCAAGTTTCTCAGAATGTTCCATAGCCTTCCTCATCACCGAACCCTTATAGGACCATGGACAGCTAATGCTGATATGGTGCTGATAGCGTTTAGGCAGAGCCGCGTCAAGCTCCGATATACTCATACCCGACACAGCAAGCATCTCAAGCAGCTTGCCGATTGTAAACATACCGTCGGAAGCGAACAAAAAATCACTGAAGATAAATCCCCCCCAAATACCTCCCACAAACAACATATTCTTCTCTCTCGTCGCCTCCATCATCGCCGAATGAGAATTTTTAATTCTAATCACTTCCACATCAAATCCCTTGGCAGTCAATTCAATCTCATTACTCGCAAACACCGAAACGGCAATTTTATATGGCTCCCTGTCCCTGTGAGTCTCGAGGAACAACTTTGTGATAATAGTCAACAGCCTCAACGGATTATAGAACACGCCCCTTTCATCAATCAATCCGACTTTTTCAGCTCCCGGCTCAATCTTGAAACCAAGTCCATAACCAAGAGCCTTCATAACTTTTTCAGATTCATCGCTCCCCGGTTTAGTCATGGTCGGGTCAGGCTGATACCTTGTAGCGTCAACATAATCATGAAGAGACAATGCCTCGACATTCAATTTTCCAAGTATGTAAGGCATTATGGTTGATGCCAGTCCGAATGAATAATCAACAAGTATTTTAAACTTCTTTTCAATTATTCTTTCTTTCTTCAATGATTCGAGAAACCTGTTAATATAAATCTCGTTTGTTCTTTCGGGATAGTTAATATTGCCAACGCTGTCATAATGCACTCTCTTAATCTCTTCGCCAAAAAAATATCTTTCAATTGCCTTTGTACGTGCAATCTGAATATCACGTCCTTCTTTGTTAAATATAATAATATCGGTTTTATCAGGATTCCTCGGAGAGCGGCGGACATGAAAACCGCCGGCATACTTGCCGGTTCTCAATTCCTGTCTCGTCTGAGGTATTGAAACCGTCTGCAAGTCATTAACATTTACACCTACAGATGAAATTCCTGCGGTTATTGTTCTTTTCATAATTCTCGATACAATGTCGGGGTCACGGCTTGCAATCAAGATAGAATTCTTTCCGAATGTCATTGCTATCGCTGCTCCAAGTTTAGCCCCGAACTCAGGATTAATTTCAATGTTCGATAAACCCGATATTCTTGCATCCGTGAATAGCTCCCTAATCCATTTTTCTTCCTGTACCATTGACCGTGAAAGAGTAGCTCCTTCCTCGATATGTTTGTTGGGCCATAGCTTTATATTCGACATCAATGTGGCATTGTTTCCTATTATACAATTTTCTGCAATAAATACATTCTCATGAATTGTTGCGTTATCTCCAATATAACAATCATTGCAAACTACATCATCAGTCAATTCGGCAAAATCAGCGACTTCCACATTTTCCCATAATGTAACTCCGGAAAGTTTACTCCCATTTCCAATTGAAACATTTTTGCCGATAATACAATTAATCAGAGTCGCATGCTCTCCAATTGTTACGCCTTCATCAATTATCACAGTGCCTTTGAGAACTGCGGAAGGAGCAATTTTTGTATTCTCACCAATAATATAATTAGCTTTTGTTATACCTTTAATCTTTAGATTCACCTCACCGTTAAGTGCATCCTTCTGGCCTGATTGATATTCATTCAAATTACCAATATCTTTCCAATAACCATCGGCAATATGTCCGTAAAGCGGCATTTTTTGACTGAGCATATTCGGGAATAAATCTTTGCTAAAATCAAACTCCTCATGATAGGGAATCAAATCCAATACTTCCGGTTCGAGGATATAAATTCCAGTGTTTATAGTATCCGAAAAAACCTGTCCCCATGAAGGTTTTTCCAAAAAACTGCTTATGTTTCCTTTTTCATCTGTAATCACAATACCATATTGCAATGGTTCACTCACTCTTGTCAGCAAAATAGTTGCTTTTGACTCTTTCTGTATATGAAAATCCAAAGCAGAAAATAAATTAAAGTCTGTGAGCACATCACCGCTGATTACTATAAATCTGGTATTGAGATATTCGAAAGCATTTTTCACTGCACCAGCTGTGCCGTAATCAGCATTAGCCAATACGTATTTGATATTGACACCAAATTTAGTACCATCCTCGAAATAAGAGGTTATCACCTCCGGCTGATAATAAAGTACACAGACAATATCAACAATATTATAACTTTTTAAAAGCTCAATTATATGCTCCAGCATAGGCCGGTTCACAATCGGCACCATAGGTTTCGGCAAACTTGCACTTAGAGGCCTTAGTCTTGTACCAAAACCTCCTGCCATAATCACAGCTTTATTCATTAGTCTTACCTGTTAAATGATTTTGTGAAAGATATTTAATATATGCAATTTATTGATTTTATTAAATTAATTCAAACCTTTTTTTAATGTCTTTTATTTGCTTTTTAATATCTTGCATAATTTGGTTATTACAGTTTAATAAAAATTTTTATTTAATAATTCGTATTTCTTTATGATTGCATTCATTACGGGAGCAACCGGATTCATTGGAAGCCATATAACTGACGTATTACTCAGCCATGGCTTTCGGGTTCGTTGCGGATTTAGGGAGCATAGCAATCTACAATGGTTAAAGGATAAACCTGTAGAATTGGTAAAATATTCATTATTTGATGAAAAATCATTATCAGATGCTTTAAAAGAAGTTGATTATATTATCCACTGCGGCGGCACCATTATGGCGAAAAAACCAAGTGTTTTTTTTCATGTTAACCGTGATGGCACTATTAATCTTCTCAAGTCAGCTTTGGAACAGACACCTAACCTAAAGAGATTTGTATATATTAGCAGTCAAACCGTTGGAGGGCCTGCAAAAGCATTAACAGAACCTATTTCTGAATTTGACCAACCTAATCCGGTAACCAATTATGCTAAAAGCAAAAAAGAAGCTGAAGACCATGTTTTGGAATATGGGAAATATTTCCCGGTTACTATTCTCAGGCCTTCGGCAGTAGTGGGACCGCGTGATCCTGCGATTTTTACAATTTTCAAATCAATAAAAAATAGAATTGTTATATTAATAGGAATGAAGAAAAAATATCTTAATATAATCCATGCTGTTGACCTTGCAGAAGCCACTTACAATGCGGCAATTTCAGATAATACAATTGGTAAAATTTATTACATAGCAGATGAAATGCCTGTTTCATGGAATGAAATCATGTCTATTGGGAAAAGAGAATTAAATAGAAATTTTACATTAAATATACATTTCCCGCATTTTTTTGTTCTTGGTGCAGCATATTCATTTGAGCAATTCAGAAGAATTATCGGAAAACCCCATCCTTTTAATCTTGATAAAGGCAGGGACTTCATTCAGAAATATTGGACCTGTTCAGTGGATTGTGCAAAAAAAGATTTTAATTTCAGTCCGAAATTCAGCCCCGAAGAAGCTGTGTTGGACACAATCAGGTGGTATGTAAATAATAAATGGTTATAGGATGGATTTTATTAAAAAATTTGCTGCGTTCATTATATCATCTTTAATTCTTATGATTTCCGTTTTTTTATTTCTCAAACACATTGCTAATGTTTCTTTGCCTGATAAATATGAAGAGTTAAATACTAACCGGGTAAACTCTCAAGTTAAGGTTTTCAGAAATATATATGGAATACCACATATCATTGCAGATAATGAAAAAGATTTGTTTTTTGCTGTTGGTTATACACATGCTCAAGACAGGCTCTGGCAAATGGATTATTTGAGACGTTTAGGAAAAGGCAGACTTTCTGAAATCTTTGGTAAATCTTCTTTAAAAGTAGATGTATTTATGAGAAGCATCGAGATTGAAAGAACTGCTAAGGATATAAAAAATAATATAAATAAAACGACTCTTGAGTTACTTAATTCCTACTCAAACGGAATTAATTATTACATTCAACAAAATAAGAAGAAATTACCTTATGAATTTTGTGTGCTTGATTATACACCTGATGACTGGAGTCCCATTGACTGTATAATCATTCAACGTGTCATTGCACTTGAATTGAGTGTTAGTTTTTGGGCTGATATAACTAATGGTGCTATTGCTGAAAAGTTAGGACCCTTAAGTGTTTTAGAATTATTTGCTTCTTATCCTGCTCAAGCATCATGTGTTCTCGATTCATCATATCCTGCAATTGTTAATAAAAAAAAGAAACAAATTCAAGATTCAATTAATGTTGTAACGAATTCTTTTTTAAAAAATGAAAAATCTATTGCAGAGACAGTCCTTAGACCTGTCTCTACAATCAATAAAATTAAAAATGATAAAGCAAAATTGAATCTTCTTGTTCAAACCGGAAATTCATTAAATAACATAAGAAAAAGTATTGGGATGATCGGAAACTCAAAAGGGAGTAATGTATGGGCAATTAAGAAAACAAAGAATACATCATCTCCAGCAATACTTACCAATGACTCCCATTTGCCATTTGGATTACCTTCATCATGGTATCAAATTCATGAAACTTGTCCGACAATCAATGTAACCGGTTTAACTATACCGGGTATTCCGTTTATTTTTTCGGGAAGGAACAATAATATTTCCTGGGGTTTTTCAAACATGAATCTCGATGATTGCGACTTTTATGTTGAAAAAATTGATGCAGATACCAATTATTATTTCAATTCGAATGGTGGACGATTACAATTTAATTATCTAAGAGATACTATTAAAATAAAAAATTCTGAAAATTACTCTTATTATAGAAAATACTCACAACGCTCTGCTGTTCTGAACGAATTCAATAATTACAAAAATCCATATAATATTATTAGTGATAAAAAATCTAATCAATTTCAAAAGTTTAATAGAAAATACTGCATAACTTTCAACTGGTTGGGAAATAAAAGAGCAAATGAAGTTGATGCTTTATACAAAATTAGCATAGCTAAAAACTGGCGACAGTTCAGAGATGCTACAAACTCATGGGGCAATCCCCCAGTGAATTTCATTTATGCCGACAAATCAGGGAATATAGGATTAGTACCAACCGGATTTATTCCAATTAGGGAGAAGGAATGTAAACCTCAGATTCCAAATCCAGGATGGTTATCCGGTTATGGTTGGGTTGGGTATAAAAAATTAGATGAACTGCCGGTACTTTACAACCCTCCAAAACAATTTGTATCAGCAGCAAATAATAAATTGAGAAGGTATGAAACAAATTACTTTTCTTCGTATTGGGAACCATCTTCAAGAATTCAAAGAATAGACAACTTGCTGAGCATTTATGATGAGTATAATTCAAGAGAAGCACAAATTATGCAATTAGACATTTACTCAACTTATGCAAATGAACTATTGAATATCACAATTCCGGTGATACAAAAAAATCCTGAAAAATTGAATGAATTACAAAGAAAAGCTCTCAGAAGACTTAAAAAATGGGATTATTTAATGTCGCAACACACGGCTTCTCCCATGCTATTTTCACAATATCTTATCAGACTAATTAAGAACACATTTCAAGATGAATTAGGAGAAAATTTATATAAACAATTTATTTCTTTATCGAACATACCAACAAGAAGAATTATTGAACTTGTTGCCGATACAGTATCTTCGAGCTGGTTCGATAATGTTAAAACACAAGGCTATGAAGACAAGGATTATATTATACAAAAGAGCTTTAGGGAGGCGATTGAGGATTTAAAATTTATTTATAATAGTGAGGATATTAATTTGTGGAAGTATGGTTCAAATAATAAAATCAAATTAGAACATATTTTATCATATAATAATCTGATAAAATCCGCAATTAATTTAGAGCCTTTCGAATCGGGAGGAAGCAATATGACAATAAACACAATGGAATGGGACCTAAGCGAACCATATAAAATTGTGTCCGGTCCATGTATGAGGTTTATTGCCGATATGGGTGACACAGTTGTTTATACTTCGATAGCAGGAGGCATATCAGGCGACCCATTTAGCGACCAATACAGCAATCAGGTTCAGTTATGGCTCAATGGCGGGTATATTGCATTACCTGTTTCTAAAGAGCCGGGTTATTCTTTTAAACTGACAACGCTGTTTCAACCTATGCAACCCTAAAAATGCTGAATTATGAAACATGAATGCTGAATCAATAATTTTGGGGAATAGGGATTGGGGATTGGGGGGTAGCTTTTCCAACCCCCAACCCCTGTCCCCCATATCCTATTTAGAAAAGGAACTTGAAAATTGTACACAATGCCCACATGAGTGTGGAATTAACAGATTTTCAAATAAACTAGGATACTGCAAAAGCGATGCCTCATTCAATATACCTTCAATTTGCAATCACAAAGGAGAGGAGCCTGTAATATCAGGAAAAAATGGAATATGTAATGTCTTTTTTTCAAGTTGCAATCTTCAATGTATATATTGTCAAAACTATCAAATAAGCAGGCACAAAAATAATTACGTTTTACGAATTAATAATTACGAATTGAAGGATATAATTGCTGAGATAATAAAGTGTCTTGATAGTGGCTGTAAGTCTGTTGGATTCGTCTCCCCTTCTCATCATATTCCACAAATGAAGCTTATTATTAAT